>JANXUO010000451.1 GCA_025356245.1 Hymenobacter sp. | reverse complement strand
GGAGGCCGTGGAGCTGCCCGGCCGCTTCGACTACCTCGACTCCGACGCCGTGCAGGCCCAGCTGCTGGCGTTTCGTTCCGAAACGCGCGCCCGCCTCACCCTGCAAGTGCCCCAAATGCACTGCACTTCCTGCATCTGGCTGCTCGAAAACCTGCCCCGCCTCAACCCCGCCATCGTGGAGGCGCGGGTGCAGTTTCTGCGCAAGGAAATCGCCATCAGCTACCTGCCCGATGCCACCAGCCTCAAGGCCGTGGTGCAGCTGCTGGCCTCGGTGGGCTACGAGCCCCAGATTACCCTGGCCGAGCTGGGCGCGCAGCCGCACCGCGCCGGCCGTACGCTCTACTACCAACTGGGCCTGACCGCCTTTGCCTTCGGCAACGTGATGCTGTTGGCGCTGCCCCAATACTTCTCTTTTGTGGAGGATTTGCAGGCCGGGTTCGGGCAGTTTTTTGGCGGGTTGAGCTTGCTGCTGGCGCTGCCGGTGCTGCTCTTCAGCGCCCGGCCGTTCTGGCATTCGGCGTGGCAGAGCCTGCGCCAGCGCTACATCAACCTCGATTTCCCCATCAGCCTGGGGCTGATTTCGCTGTTCAGCGTCAGCGCGTTTGAGGTATTGACGGGCCGCGGCCCCGGCTATTTCGACTCGTTTACGGGCTTGGTTTTTTTCATGCTGGTGGGCAAATGGGTGCAGCAGCGCACGTATGATGCCTTGCGCTTCGACCGCGATTTCACCTCGTATTTCCCGGTGGCCGTCACGCGCCTCACGCCCGCCGGCGACCAGTCCATCTCCGTCAAGGAGCTGAAAAAGGGTCACCGCATCCGCGTGCGGCACCAGGAAGTGGTGCCCGCCGACGCCGTGCTGCTGCGCGGCGCGGGGCAGATTGACTACGCCTTCGTGTCGGGCGAGAGTACGCCGGTGGCCCGCGCCTCGGGCGAGCTGGTGTACGCCGGCGGCCGGCAACTGGGCGAGGCCATCGAGCTGGAAGTGGTGCGCGAAGTCAGCCAGGGCTACCTCACCCAACTCTGGAACAACCCCGCCTTCGCGAAGGCAGAAACCCGCCGCACCCTCGAGAGCTACGCCAACCGCGCGGGCCGCTACTTCGTGGCCGCAACGCTGCTGCTGGCCGCTGGCACGCTGTTGTATTGGGCGCCGCGCGACCATGCCCTGATGTGGCGGGCCTTCACGTCGGTGCTGATTATTGCCTGCCCCTGCGCGCTGTCGCTGGCCACGCCTTTCGCGCTGGGCGCCGCTCTGCGCGTGCTGGGCCGCCACCATTTCTACCTGAAAAATGCCGCTGTCCTCGAAACCCTGGCCCGCGCCGACACCATCGTATTCGACAAAACCGGTACGCTCACGGACACGGCGCAAGCGGCCGTGCAGTACGTGGGCCGCGAGCTCTCGGCGCCGGAGCGGCGGCTGGTGGGCACGGTAGCGGCGCAGTCGACGCACCCGCTCAGCCAGCGCCTGGCGCGGGAGTTTGGGGGTGAGTTGGTGGAGCTGATGGCTTGCGAGGAAACTGTAGGGCAGGGCGTTCGTGCTGTCGATGCGGCTGGGTTAGAGGTGCGGCTGGGGGCCGAAGCGTTTTGTAGCGCGGACTTTGTAGTCGGCGCCGGGGTGGTAACCCTAACGGCCCCTGCGCATCAACGGCAAAGTCCGCGCTACAGCCGCGTTCACCTACGGCTCAACCACGAGGTGGTGGGCTACTTTGCCTTCCCCAACGTCTATCGCCCGGCCCTGCCCGCCGTGCTCGCCCAGCTCCGCCGCCGCTACCGCCTCGCCGTTCTCTCCGGCGACACCGATGCCGAGCGGCCCCGCCTGCAAGCCCACTTCGGCGAAGACGCCGAGCTGCACTTCCACCAATCGCCCGCCGACAAGCTCGCCTACGTCGCCGCCCAACGCGCCCAGGGTCACACCGTGGTCATGGTCGGCGACGGCCTCAACGACGCCGGGGCCCTGCGCGCCGCCGATGCCGGCCTGGCTCTCACCGACGCGCTCACCAACTTCTCGCCCGCCTGCGACGCCATCCTCGACGCCCGCGAATTCGGCCAGCTGGCCACGTTCCTCAGTTTTGCGCGGGCCTGCCTGCGGGTGGTGCTGGCCACGTTCGCCCTGTCGGTTTGCTACAACGGCTTCGGGCTGACGCTGGCGGTACAAGGCCGGTTCACGCCCATCGTATCGGCCATTCTCATGCCCATCAGCTCGCTGAGCGTGATGGTAATAGCCACGCTGCTGGTGCGGCTGGCGGCGCGGCGGCACCATCTCTAAACTCCTGTTTTTATGACAATTATCTTTTTGCTGATTGGCATCAGTCTGCTGGTGGCCCTTGCCTTTTTGGGCGGGTTTCTGTGGGCCGTGCGCAGCGGGCAGTACGACGATACTTACACGCCCTCGGTGCGGATGCTGTTTGAGGACGACGGTAGCGCGGACTTTAGTAGTCCGCGCCAGAACGACGGCCCCACCTGCGGACGGCAAAGTCCGGGCTGCGTTGACATCAATCAACCCCTGCCATGACCCACGTCATATTTCCCCCAAGCGCTCCACAGGACCTTTGAAGCAGCAAAAAGCGCCCTTCATTGCCCCATGGAAGTTACCTTGATTTCGCCCCCGGCCAGCCCCGAGCCGCCGCTCGTCAAACCCCGCGTACTGCCGGCGCTCGACACGTTTTTCTACGACAACAAAATCGTGCGCGATTTTGGGCTGGCGACCGTGTTTTGGGGCATTGCGGGGATGTTGGTGGGCATTTGGGCGGCTTTCGAGCTGGCGCAGCCCGACGTGAACCTGCACACCTCGTTCACCACGTTCGGGCGCATCCGGCCGCTGCACACCAACGCCGTAATTTTCGCCTTCGTCGGCAACGGCATTTTCATGGGCGTGTACTACTCGCTGCAACGCCTGTGCAAGGCGGCGATGTACTCCAAAACGCTCAGCAAAATTCACTTCTGGGGCTGGCAGCTCATTATTCTCAGTGCGCTGATTTCCTTGCCCATGGGCTACACCACCAGCAAGGAATACGCCGAGCTGGAGTGGCCGATTGACATTGCCATTACCGTGATTTGGGTGGTGTTTGGCTGGAATATGTTCGGCACCATTGCCAAGCGGCGCGAGCGGCATTTGTACGTGGGCATCTGGTTCTACATCGCCACGTTTATCACGGTGGCGGTGCTGCACCTCGTGAACTCGGCCGAGGTGCCGGTGAGCTTCATGAAAAGCTACTCGGCCTACGCCGGTGTGCAGGACGCGCTGGTGCAGTGGTGGTACGGCCACAACGCGGTGGCTTTCTTTCTTACCACCCCCTACCTGGGGCTGATGTACTACTTCCTGCCCAAGGCGGCGGAGCGGCCGGTGTACTCGTACCGTCTGAGCATCATTCACTTCTGGTCGCTGATTTTTATCTACATCTGGGCCGGGCCGCACCATTTGCTCTACACCGCCCTGCCCGACTGGGCGCAGAGCCTGGGCGTGGCCTTCAGCATCATGCTGATTGCGCCGAGCTGGGGCGGCATGATTAACGGCCTGCTGACCCTGCGCGGGGCCTGGGACAAAGTGCGCGAAGAGCCCGTGCTCAAGTTTATGGTGGTGGCCGTGACGGCCTACGGCATGGCCACCTTCGAGGGCCCGATGCTGAGCCTCAAAAACGTGAACGCCATTGCCCACTTCACCGACTGGATTGTGGCGCACGTGCACGTGGGCGCCCTGGGCTGGAACGGCTTCCTCACCTTCGCCATGCTGTACTGGCTGTGGCCGCGCCTCTACCGCACGCCGCTCTTCTCGAAGCGGCTGGCCAACATTCACTTCCTGATTGGCACCTTCGGCATTCTGCTCTACGCGCTGCCCATGTACTGGGCCGGCTTCACGCAGGGCCTGATGTGGAAGCAGTTCAACGCTGAGGGGATGCTACAATACCCCAACTTCCTGGAGACGGTGCTGCAAATTATCCCCATGTACTACCTCCGCGCTTTCGGCGGGGCGCTGTATCTGAGCGGCGTGTTCATGATGCTGTTCAACCTGGTGAAAACGGCCCAGGCCGGCTCCTTGCTCGCTCAGGAAAAGGCCCACGCTCCCGCACTGTTGCCCGTCGCCGAAGACCCCCACGCCGATGCCGGCCACTGGCACCGCTGGATTGAGCGCCGCCCCGTGCAGCTCAGCATTGCGGCTACCGTGGCCATCCTCATCGGCGGCGTGGTAGAAATGGTGCCG
>JANXUO010000423.1 GCA_025356245.1 Hymenobacter sp. | reverse complement strand
GAAAAGAAGCCGATGACCTTGGCTGAGCGGGCCTACCTACCAGCTATTTTTCAGGGCTTGAGCATTACCATGCGGCACTTCTTCATGAAGAAGGCCACCATTCGCTACCCCGAAGAAACCCGGCCCTTCTCCCCCATCTTCAGGGGGTTGCACGTGCTGAAGCGTGATGAGCAAGGCCGCGAGCGTTGCACGGCCTGCGGCCTCTGCGCCGTAGCCTGCCCCGCCGAAGCCATCACGATGGTTGCGGGTGAGCGCAAAAAAGGCGAGCAAAACCTCTACCGCGAGGAGAAGTATGCCGTCAGCTACGAAATCAACATGCTGCGCTGCATCTTCTGTGGGCTCTGCGAGGAGGCTTGTCCAAAGGCCGCCATCTACTTGCAAGCCGATAAAATTGCCCCGCCGCGCTACGAGCGCGACGAGTTCATCTACGGCAAAGACCGACTTGTGGAATCCGTTGCGCCCGATTTGCGCTCGAAGCGCGGCATTCAGCTAACGCCGGAGCAGGCCGCCAAATTGAAAACGCAGCTTGCCTAATTACCCTCCCAGATGTCTCTTTTTCTTTTTCTTGCCTTTGTCGGGTTGCTGAGCGCCTTGGGCGTAGTACTGGCTAAAAATCCGGTCCACAGCGTGTTGTTCCTCATCCTGACGTTCTTCACGCTCTCGGGGCACTACTTGTTGCTGAATGCGCAGTTTCTGGCGGCGGTCAACATCATTGTGTACGCCGGGGCCATCATGGTGCTGTTTCTGTTCGTCATCATGTTTTTGAACCTGAACACTGACACCGAGCCGCAAAAGCCATTGCTGGCTAAGGCCGCCGCCACTATCGCGGGCGGCTCGCTGCTACTGATATTGGTGCTGGCCCTGCGCCATGTGCAACCCGCCGGTTACACCGGCAGCGCCCCCTTCGACTCCCAGATTGGCATGGTTGACCGCCTTGGCCTCGTGTTGTACCGCGAGTACATGCTGCCCTTTGAGTTGGCGTCGGTGCTGCTACTAGCGGCCATGGTCGGCTCAGTCATGCTAGGCAACCGCGAAACGGGCGAGCGAAATTTTTAACCCACTGCTTCTTTTGGAAACGCAAAGTGGCTTCTGAGATTTCAGGAGCCACTTTTTTTGTTGAGTTGCAGGTTCTCTAGGTCGTTATGGTCGCGGGGACGATTGGCGGCTTTTTTGGCCTGCAACAGATGTGGGTAGTGAATGAGGCGGACCATGATGCCGTCCACATCCACATCGGCGGCGGCGGCGAAACCTTCGGAAAATTCCACGCCTTTCAGCTTAGTAATGATGTCAATGGCAACCGGCGAACGCCCGAAAGTGAAAACGTCCATCGCCGGATTGTGGAGGAAATTGTGCGGCGTCATATCGAAAACAGACATTCCGAATTCACCGAACGCGACCAGTAACCGCTGGTAGTTTTCGGCCGATTTTTCGACCCACACGTCCAAGTCGCCGGTAGTGCGGCTGTAGCCGTGCAGGATGACGGAGTAGCCGCCCACTAGCACGTAGCGCACATCGTGCTGGCGCAGGGCCAGCAGGAAATCCTGAAAATCGGCGTTGAACAGGTCAACCATTTTCAACTAGCGTGTTTGCGGGTCGAAAACGCCGTGCGCTCAAGCCGGGGCGGGTTGTTCTGGTCGTAGCCGTAGGCGACGCTGTTGAGGTAGGCCGCTGCCCGCAGACGTTCAGCCATCGTAGCGGGCTGGTTTTGGGCGTAATACCGGGCGTTTTCTTCGTGGGTGCCGGCGTGGTGGGCAGTGCGGTCGAGGCGGAAAGGCATGGCAAACGGGGCTGTTTCAGCTTAGAATTTGAGCTACTCACGCCGGGACGGTATCGGTTTCGACCAGTACCTCGCGGCCGTTAGCGATTTCGGCAATCAGTTCGGGGGCCGCGCCGGAATTGTCGAATAATTATGCGCGGTCAGTGAGTTTGATGGCTTGCCGGGCTAAGTTGAGTGAGCGGTGGTAGCATTCGGTAATTTTTACGGCAGACACGGCATGGCCACCCGCTGCTACCCGCGCCCTAACGCGGGCCACGTTAATGTTCGGGTCGTTGGTAGCCACGAAGTAGAGGTACGTGCGAAACCCATGAACTTGTGCGTTACGCAGGAAGTCCAACTTGGACGGGTGCGACATTACTGTTTCAAACGTGAGCGTTTTACGCGCCGTAAGCAGCGAACTACGCAGCAGTTCGGCCACCCACGCTGCCAAGTACGAATCTATCGGCGTGCCATCGAAGACCAGTACGTTGTTTTCAATTTTTAGCGACCCAAGCACATCATTTGACAAACGCTGGGAGCTGCCTAGCTGGCTGAAATTCAGTAAGTCTTGGGCTTTCAGCCTGATGCTCCAGTCGTATAAATTCAGCAAGCGCATTTCGCCAGACTGCCGGTTCAGGTCGGCCTCAATCTCGTCGGCGTTCACGCTCACACCCAAATCAACGTGTTGGAGCAGCAAGGGGACGAGCGACGATTTGCCTGAGCCGTTTGGCCCGGCCAGCATCCGTAGGCGTGGAATTGGCGCGTACTTACTCAAGGGTAAAACGCTGTTTGGCAAGCCGTACCGGGGCTGGCATATCCTTTCTCAGAACACGGCGCGAACCATCAGGCTGCAACTCAATTAGTTCGCTGCCATCAACGAAGGTCATGGCGATGCCGCGCCCCAAGTTCGCGGCCCGCACCGCGACTCCGGTTTCTTGCAGCACCAGCTTGAGGCTGGCCTTGGAGAGTTCTACTGGCTTTTTTCGAGTGGTCATCGCAAGGGGGGGGGTGATTTATTGAGGCAACGTCGGTGGTTGGGCGACGGTTCGGCGGGATGTTGCCAACTACTTCCCCCCTACCGTCGTCGCAATGCTCAACTCCTTGAGCTGCGCGTCCGAAATGGGTGAGGGCGAATCAATCATTACGTCGCGGCCGGAGTTGTTTTTGGGGAAAGCAATGAAATCGCGGATGCTGTCGGAGCCACCGAAGAGGGAGCAGAGGCGGTCGAAGCCCAAGGCGAGGCCGCCGTGGGGCGGGGCGCCGTACTCAAAGGCATCGAGCAGAAAGCCAAACTGGGCCTGCGCCTCTTCATCGGTGAAGCCGAGGAGCGAGAACATGCGGGCCTGCACGGCGCGGTCGTGGATGCGGATGGAGCCGCCGCCGATTTCCACGCCGTTGATAACCAAATCGTAGGCATTGGCTCGCACCTGGCCGATGGTTTCGGGCGAGTCGAGCAGAGCCAGGTCTTCGGGCTTGGGCGAAGTGAAGGGGTGGTGCATAGCGAAGTAGCGGTTTTCCTCTTCGCCGAACTCCAACAGCGGGAAATCAACGACCCACAGCGGCGCGAAGCTATTTTTATCACACAAACCGAGGCGGCGGCCCATTTCGAGGCGCAGCTCGCTGAGGGCTTTGCGGGTCTTGTTTTCGTCGCCGGCCAGCAGCAGCAGCAAGTCGCCGGGGTTGGCGTTGAAGGCCGTTTTCCACTTTTGCAACTCTTCCTGCGGGTAGAACTTATCAACCGACGACTTTACCACACCGTCGGCCTCAACGCGGGCGTACACCAAGCCGGTAGCCCCGATTTGCGGGCGCTTTACCCACTCCATCAGCTCGTCGATTTGCTTGCGGGTGTAGGCGGCGCTAGTGATGGCGTTGATGCCCGCCACCCACGGCGCGTTGTCGAATACCGGGAAGCCGTGGCCCTTGGCGAGGTCATTTAGCTCGACAAACTCCATGGCAAAACGCACGTCGGGCTTGTCGTTACCGAAGCGGTGCATGGCTTCGGCGTACGTCATGCGGGGCACTTCGGGAAAGTCCAAGTCCTTGATTTCTTTGAACAAGTAGCGCACCAGGCCCTCAAACATATTCAGAATATCCTCCTGCGTCACGAACGACATTTCGCAGTCAATCTGCGTGAATTCGGGCTGACGGTCGGCCCGTAGGTCTTCGTCGCGGAAGCACTTCACAATCTGAAAATAGCGGTCGAACCCCGACACCATCAGCAGCTGCTTGAAGGTTTGGGGCGACTGCGGCAGGGCGTAAAACTCGCCCGGGTTCATGCGTGAGGGCACCACGAAATCGCGGGCACCCTCGGGGGTACTTTTGATGAGCACGGGCGTTTCAACCTCGATGAACTCCTGGCCGTCGAGGTAGCGGCGCACGGCCTGGGCCAGCTTGTGGCGCAGCATCAGGTTGTTGCGCACGGGGGTGCGGCGCAGGTCGAGGTAGCGGTATTTGAGGCGCAGGTCGTCGCCGCCGTCGGTATCGTCTTCAATGAGGAAGGGCGGAAGCTTGGCCGGGTTGAGGATTTCCAGGCTGGTGGGCCGGATTTCGATGGCCCCGGTGGGCATTTTATCGTTTTTGGAGTAGCGCTCCTGCACCACACCCGTCACCGACAGCACAAACTCGCGGCCCAGGTGGCGGAGCTGCTCGCGCAGGCTGTCGGCCTCCACGCCTTCTTCCAGCGCGATTTGGGTCAGGCCATAACGGTCACGCAGGTCAATCCAGGCAATGCTGCCTTTGTCGCGGGTGCGCTGCACCCAGCCGCAGAGGGTAACGGTTTGGCCGATGTGGTCGGGGCGGAGTTCGCCGCAGGTGTGGGTTCTTAACATGGACCGCAGATTCTAACGGATTTAACGGATTTAACGGATGCGCCGCTGCGCGGCTGACGATGCAGCGGGGGCAATCGCGGGGGCCGGCAACGGTGGGCGGTGGCCTCCTCGTGCGCAAAGTTAGCCCCTTCGGGCGGCGGAGGTTTTGTGGGACGGCCGTTATTTTTGGCACGGCTCATGCAAAGACGCCGGACAGCGGCGTTTCTTTGTACTTTCAAACCCTCTTTGCTCATGAAGCTTCTTCCCTCTTTTGCCTTGGCCGTGGGCCTGTTGGCAGCCGGTTCGGCCCAGGCCCAAATCAAAATCAAAACCAAAGACAAATCCGACCAGTCGGGCACCGTCATCAAATCGAAAGGCTCGGCCGGGGCCGTGACCCTCGACGGACCGGTGAAGCGCGTAGAAACCCTCTCGGGCATCGACGTTTTTCCTAAGTCAAACTCCAACAGCGTAATGCTCAGCTTCACGCAGCAGTTTACCAAGCCCGGTACGCTGGTCATGACCGACTACAAAAACAAGGTAGTCTATCAAACCGACCTCGACCCGGTGGCCAACACCGGCGCACCCGTCGATTTGGGCCGCATCCCGGCCGGCACGTACTTGGTAGAGGCCAAAACCGGCAATTACGTGTACTGGAAAAAAGTGCGCATCAAGTACCCCGCCGCGCGGCGCTAGGCACGCAATGTTACCGGGGCCACGACCGTTCTACGGCCGTGGCCTTGTTTTTTGGGGCAACTTTGCGTCGTTATTCTCCTTCTTTTCTGCCGATGAAAACGCTGATTTTTTTTCTGGTTATTCTGGGTCTGGTAGGCTTCGCGCCCAGTCCTAAGCTCACTGTTTTGAAGCTTGGGACCGGGCTTTCGGTGGGCGTACCGGCGGGGTTTCAGCCGCTGCCCGACGACGGCATTGCGGCCAAGTACCCCTCGCCGCGCAAGCCGTTGGCCGTTTTTTCCAACCCCACGGGGCGCGTCGATTTCAGCGTATCGGTACGGCCCACCACATTTGAAAGCATGGATTACGTGGTGTTGCAAAAGATTTATAAGTCAAGCATTCAACGGCTTTACACCAATGTTAAGTTTTTGAAAGAAGATATCCGGCCCGTAAACGGACGCGACTACGTGCATTTTGAGTTTGTTTCGACCGTGAGCGACACCCGGCGCAGCGGGCAGCTTGCGCCCATAAAGCGCTACCAGTGCGTACAGTATGCCATTCAAAAAGACCAGCTATTCATCTTCACTTTCGTGGCTCCGGCCGAGGAGCAGACGCAGTGGCAGCCCACCGCTCTGGCCGTAATGGCGGCCATTGAGTTGAAATAGTTTTCGTACGCCCGCTGGTGGTTGGCCACGCCGCCAGCCACTGAAACCCGCCATGACCGACGACTACTACATGACCCTGGCGCTCGCCGAAGCCCGAACGGCGCTGGCGGCGGGCGAAATTCCCATTGGGGCGGTGGTGGTGGCGGCGGGGCAGGTAATTGGCCGGGGCCACAACCAAACCGAGCGCCTGCGCGACGTGACGGCCCACGCCGAGATGCTGGCCCTCACGGCAGCCGCCAACGCTATGGGCAACAAATATTTGGCGGGCTGCACCCTCTACGTCACCGTCGAGCCCTGCGTGATGTGCGCGGGCGCGGCGCACTGGGCGCAGCTGGGGGCCGTGGTGTACGGGGCCGACGAGCCCAAAACCGGCTACCGGCGCTACGGGGCGTTGCTGCACCGGCGTACGGCGGTGCGCGGCGGCGTGCGGGCCGAAGAATGCGCCGCACTGCTGCGCAACTTCTTCAACTTTAAGCGGGAATAATATACTTTTGTTAAACGGTAGCCACCCACCGCAACCGAAACCCGGTTTGCCTGTTCTACTGACAGCCTTCTTCACCACCACCCAACCCCCAACACCATGCCCTTTGAACTGCCCAAACTGCCCTACGCCTACGATGCGCTGGAGCCAAGCATCGACGCCCAAACGATGGAAATCCATCACAACAAGCACCACCAGGCGTACGTCACCAACCTCAACAATGCCGTGGCAGGCACCGACCTCGAAGGCGTGAGCTTGGAGGATCTGATGGCCAACATCGCCAAAGTACCCGCCCCGGTGCGCAACAACGGCGGCGGCCACTGGAACCACTCGCTGTTCTGCTGCTGGGCCTGGGCTGTGCGGTGCTGTTTGTGGCGCTGTCGTACCGCTCGCCGTGGCAG
>JANXUO010000388.1 GCA_025356245.1 Hymenobacter sp. | reverse complement strand
CTCGGCGACCTCCCCTTCGACGCGGGCAATGGCCCCGGAAAATACCCAGGGATGGCGGCGGCGTAGGCTGTGGTCTTTTCCGTTTTTGAGGACGATGGTGGCGGGCTGGGTCATAGGGCCGCAAAGGTAGGCGGTGGCTGTACCGCGCCGCTCCTCAACGGCGCGCCGCAACCCGCGCCTACCCGAACCAGCGCCGGTAAATAGGCTTCCGCCAGGCAAATTGCGCCCACATGGCCGGCCACAGCAGCGCATCGAGCCAGGTACGGCCGGTGCTGTATTCCAGGTCGTCAACTACTACGCTGCCCCCGGTCCGCCCGGGTTGCACCAGGTGGCGGTGCCGCCAGCGGCGCAGGGGCGGGGGCAGGGTCCGGCCTTCGTCGATGAAGAAATGGGTGCCGTCGGGCAATACGCCGCTGTCGGTGATGAGCGAAGTCCAGCGAAGGTTGGCGAGGCCGGTTTTCAGTTCGATTTCGACCACATCGCCCGTGCGGCTGCCGTCGAAGCGGTGCAGCATCAGCTTGGGGAATGGCGGAGCCAGCGCCACAAACAGCGCACGGGTAAACCCGGCCATTACCTGGGCCGGGGGTTGGGCAACGGCGGTGCGCAGGAGGACGTGCATGGGGCGGCAAGGTACGGGCCGGGCCAGTAAAGTAACGCTTTTCGCAAAAAATGACCCGCGTGCCCGGCTTTCCCGCAAACGATTGAAACGGCCCAAGCAGCCTGCTACAGCCTTTTTGGCCCGCAGTCCGCGCCGCGCCGCAGACCAGCAGCGCGGCACCGTTTCCTGAAAAGTGCCGACCTTGCGCCGGTATTGGCCCGCCCAAGTGCTTTGCAGTTTGCGGTTTTGGGCTTTTTTGCTTCCTTATTTCAGCCTCACTCCCGCGTCTGTTGCTCATGACCAACTTTGCCTTCAAGCCCTACACGCCCTCGCCCAAATTCAAAACCGCCGCCGCCTACTTCTCGATGGAGTTTGCCATCGACCAGGCCCTGAAAATTT
Organism: Hymenobacter sp.; assembly: GCA_025356245.1. Lineage (GTDB taxonomy): Bacteria > Bacteroidota > Bacteroidia > Cytophagales > Hymenobacteraceae > Hymenobacter. The sequence continues at coordinate 2,898 of JANXUO010000388.1, read as the reverse complement.
ATTCCGGCGGCCTTGGCTTCCTGGCCGGCTCGCACATGCGGTCGGCGTTTGAGCTGAAGCAGAACCTGGTGGGCATCGGCATCCTCTGGACCTACGGGTACTACGACCAGGACCGCAACGAAGACCAGACCCTCAGGGTAAACCACCGCCGCAAGCACTACTCCTTCTTGCAGGAAACCGGCATCACCTTCCCCATCACCATTCACGGGGCCGAGGTGCACGTACGGGCCCTGTACCTGGCCCCGGAGGTGTTTGGCACGGCCCCGATGTTCTTCCTCACCACCGACATCCCGGAGAACGATTACGTGTCGCGCACCATCTCGCACAACCTCTACGACCCCAACGAGGCGGCCCGCGTGGCCCAATCCATCCTGCTGGGCGTGGGCGGCGGGCGGTTGCTCGACGTGCTGGGCCGCCAGACCGACGTGTACCACCTCAACGAGGGACATGGCCTGCCGTTGGCGTTTTACCTCTACCAAAAGCACGGGCAGCAGCTGGCCGAAGTACAAAAGCGCCTCGTCTTCACGACGCACACGCCCGAGCTGGCCGGCAACGAGGAGCGCCCCTTCAACCTGCTCAACGACATGAGCTTCTTTGCTGGCGTGCCAGCTGATGAGGTACGCCGCGTGGCCCAAATCGGCGACAGCCCCGTGCTCAACTACACTCTAACGGCCCTGCGCATGGCCCGCAAAGCCAACGCCGTGAGCAAGGTACACGGCGTGGTGAGCAACGAGATGTGGGGCCACAACGCGGGCATCTGCCCCATCATCGCCATTACCAACTCGCAAAACGGCACTTATTGGCGCGACCAGCCCCTGGCCGCCGCCCGCAAAGCCAACGACGACGAGGCCCTGCTGGCCCGCAAGCGCGAGCTCAAACAGCAGCTCTTCGCCATCGTGGCCGACCAAACGGGCAATGTTTTCAAACCCGAGGTGCTCACCATTGTGTGGGCCCGCCGCTTTGCCGCCTACAAGCGGGCCGATTTGGTGCTGCTCCACTTCGAGCGTTTTCTGAAGCTGGCCCAGGACACCAAGCGGCCCATCCAGATGATTTGGGCCGGCAAGCCCTACCCGCTCGACTACGGCGCGGTCAACATCTTTAACAGCCTGATTGAGCGCACCAAAAACCTGCCCAACTGCGCCGTACTCACTGGCTACGAGCTGGGTCTGAGCGCCGCCCTCAAAAAGGGCTCCGACGTGTGGCTCAACACCCCCATCTTCCCCCGCGAAGCCAGCGGCACCAGCGGCATGACCGCCGCCATGAACGGCTGCCTCAACCTGAGCATTGCCGACGGCTGGATTCCGGAGTTCATCCGCCCCGGCGAAAACGGCTTCCTCATCGCCCACGCCGACGAAACCCTGCCTTCCGCCGTCAAGAACGACTTCGAAGCCACCGACCTGCTTGATGTGCTCGAAAAACAGATTCTTCCTCTCTACTACGACCAGCCCAAAAACTACCTCAAAGTAGTAAAAGCCGGCATGAAGGACGTGGAGCCCGCCTTCGATTCGGGTCGCATGGCGAAGGAGTATTACGAGCAGCTATACAAGTAATCGGCCGGACGAGTTGGCCCAAACGCAAATGCCCCGCTGCCGAAAGCAGCGGGGCATTTTTGCGCATACCGCGTAACCAAACGGTCTAACGCGTGTCCTGTTTTGCGTACTCGGAAAGCAAAAAAGGCCGTTTCCATGCTGGAAACGGCCTTTTAGGTAGCGGGGACTGGATTGCAACCCGCATTTTTGGCCTTACCTCAACAGTGGTCAAAAATGCGCCTCAATAGCCTATAAATGGGTTTTTTGTAAATCATTTGCCGTTACGAGTCGGCCTGAATACTGTTAAAGTCGGCCAATGTGTACCCCTGCGTGTACCCCGAACGGAATGCATGTGCTATCTTTGGGCACCAGTTATAAACCGCCCTTATGGCCACCGTATCCTTCCACCTGAAAGACCCTGGGGCCGACCGCCCCACTGCCATTTACGCCCTGCTGACCATTGACCGGCGGAATCGAATAAAAACCTACACTGGCCAGAGCATTCACCCTGATAAATGGAACAAGGCCGACCAAAGGGTTCTGGTGCGGGGCAAGAGCAACGAGTTGAACGGGCATTTGAACGACGCGCTAGACTTAGTATCGAAGCGGCTGCTCACCTCTTACGCTCAACATCTGGCCAGCGGGACGCTGCCCACCGCCGCCACCTTGCGCGAAGCGGCTGCCCCCAATCGGCCTGACGAAACCGTTTCTGCTCCAGTAGTACCTGCTGGTTGGCGCTTTTGGCAATGTTACGAGGAGTGGATAAATTATACCCGTGCTGCTGGCACTGTTCGCACTGCCCAAGCCCATTCCACCGCTGGCCGCCATCTGCGGGAGTTCAGCGACGCGCAGGGGTACGCCATTGACTTCGATACGCTCACGCCCACCGTAGGCGACCGTTGGGCAGCTTACCTGCTAAATGTGGTGAAACTTACGGACAATACCATCAACAAGCACTTGGGCCGCCTCAAAGCCTTTATGAAGTGGGCAGCCAAACGGGGGTACACCGAAAACGCTGCACTTGACCGGGTGAGTTGGGCACGGCGGGAGCCGGACGTAATGGCGTTGAGCATTGCTGAACTGAATGCCCTTGAAATGTTGCCGCTGGCGGTTGGCTCCCGGTTAGAAAAAGCTCGCGCTTGGTTCCTGCTGGCCTGTTACACGGGCTTACGGTACTCCGATTTGGTAAGTATTCAGCCCCAGCACTTGCGCCCCGCCACGGCTACCCTTCCGGCTCACTTGCGAATTACGGCTAAGAAAACCCGCGCTGTGGTAAATGTGCCCCTGACTGCCGCCGCCCTCGCTATTGTCGAGCGGCTCCTGGCCGGAGAACTTGCCAGTATCAAAAACCGCCCGATTACGAACCCCG
>JANXUO010000379.1 GCA_025356245.1 Hymenobacter sp. | reverse complement strand
CACCGCCAGGGCCTGGGTGCCGATGGAGCCGGTAGCCCCTAAAATAGCCAGCCCGGTAAGCGTTGTGTTCGTCATATACCCGCAAAAGTACCGGCCAGGGTTTGGAGTGGGGGAATCCAATGACTGTTGAAGCTCGGGTTTCAGGTTTTAGGTGTTGGGTTTTGGGTGTTTGGTGTTGGGTTTTATTCTGTACTGAAACCCAACACCAAATACCTAAAACCAAATACCAAATGCCCAAGCCCCAAAAACCTACACCCTCTTTAGCGTGGCGGCCACCAGCGTGTCGAGGGTAGTGGCAATGGCGCGGGCCTCGGCCGTGCGCACGGCCGTGATTTGCCCATTGGCGGCGTGGGCCAGCGCCGTGAGGCGGCTCAGCTGCTTGCCAATGACCTGGTACACGGGTTCCCAGAGGACGAACGAAGTTTCATGCTGCGCGCCCAGCACCCGGCGCAGCTCCAGCAGGCGCATTACCACGTCGGCCAGCACGGCCAGCAGCGCCCGCTCCGGGGCCGGAAAGGCTCGCGGCGGGCCGTCGTACAAGCACAGGGTACCCACGGCGAAGCCGTCGGGGGTGCGCAGGTTGTGGCCGGCGTAAAAGTGGAGGCCCAACTGCTGCATCAGGCCAATGTCGATGCCGGGGGCGCTGGCCAGGGCCAGGTTTTCGTACACCACCGTTTCGGTCCCCAAAATGGTGGCCGTGCACAAGCTGTGGTGGCGCGGAATGCGCTCGATGGGCACCGGCAGGTTGTAGGCCGCCTTGACCAGCACGGTGCTGTCTTCCACAATCGAGAGCATGGCGTTCGACACCCCGAAGAGGCGGGCGGCCAGCGCCACCACCTCGTCCAGCAGGGCTTCGCTGCGGGCATCCAGGATTTGGTAGCGGGCCAGGGCCGCCTGCCGGGCCGCCTCGTCGGGCGGCAGCGGGGAGGTGGGCAAGGGGGGCAGCTTAGAGGACATAAAAAACAAAAAACGGCCGGCACACGGCCGGCCGTTCGGCAACTCCAACTGCAAAGTAAACAAAAGAGTTGACCCCGGTGGGGGCCAGCCCCCGCCGGGGCCTAGGCCAGCAGGGCCATTTCGACGCGCACCGGCACCTTGCCCACGTTGCGCACCAGCAGCCACTGGCCCTGCGGCCCCAGCTCCTCGGCGGCCACGTCGCGCGCAAAGTCGTCGGGGCTGAGGCTCACCGTGCGCAGGGGCGCTGCGTCGGGGGCTGGCACCCGGCTCAGCTCGGCGCCCTGGCCGGGGGCGGGGGCCAGCAGGCGCAGGTGCAGCTTGCTGCCGTCGGCCAGGGCCGTGGCAAAGGCCACGCTTTTGCCGCCGCCGGCTTCCACGCTCAGCTCGTGGGTTTCGGGGCCGGCGGGGGGGCCGTCGGTCAGCAAAAACAGCTGGCGCTTGGCAAAGTCGTCGACGAAGCGGGCTTTGGCCGCCAGGCTCACCTGCTGGCCAAAGCCGTAGAGGGCGTTTTGCAGGCCGATGTAGGTTTGGCCGCCTTCCACGCCGGTGCCTTTTTGCATTTCCTGGGCGGTGTTGGCCGTGCTCAGCTGCTGGCCCAGGGCGGCCAGGGCGGTGGTGTTGGCGGCCGTCCAGCCCTTGGGCGCGAGGGCGGCCGCGTCGCGGGTGGCGGCCTCCACGGCCTGGGTGAGCAGCGCAATCAGGCGGTCGTGGTTGGCGCGGGCCTTCTCGTAGCTGCTCTTGCCGTACTGGTCGAGGCGGCCCGCGTTGTGCGGAAACGCCCGCCCTACGTAATAAAACAGCTGCTGCACCTGGGCGCGGCCCTGCTCCATGAGGCCCTCCACGGCGTCGGTGTCCTGCTTGAGTTGGCCGGTGCGCATTTTGCCGGGCACGGCGGCCTCGGCGGCGGTTTGCGCGGCCGTCCAGCGGGTGCCAAACGTGCCCGCCAGCTCGGGGCTAAAGGCCGTGAGGGCGGCCAGGTTGTCGAGGAAATGGCCGTGCAGCGTGCGCTGCCGCTGCTGCATGGCCGCGTCGGCGCCGGTGTACAGGCGGCTCAGGGGTTGGGAATCGGGCATGAGAACCGGGGTTAAAAAGTGAATTTGTGCCGTAATGATACTATAAAAATTATATTTCCGCCCGTCGTCGGCGTTTCTACGCCCGTCGCCGCCGCTTCTACGGGTGTTTCCGCCGGCGTAAAGAGGCATAGAAACGCCGGAGACGGGCGTAGAGGCGGCGGAAAGACCCGTAGAAAGGGCGGAGATGCGCCCAGATGCGGCGGAAGCAGGCCCAGAAGGGCCGGAAACGGGCCTGGATGCGGCGGCAGGGGGCGTAGAAACAAAAAAGGCCCGCCGGATAGGGCGGGCCGGGGGGGTAGGGCTGGGCGGGGTTTAGCGGTGGCATCGGCCGCTGCCCGTGCATTGCGGCGCACCCCCAGTGTGGTAGCGGTGAGAATGTCCATAACGATGAAAGAGGGTTTCGCGGCCGGCTAAAGCTACACCTCGTACTCGCCGTACTGCGTTTTGGGCGGGTGCAGCAAGCAGCGGTGCTGGCGGCTGAATTGCAGCAGCAGCCGGGCCGTCTTCGCATCCAGCGCCAGCGAGCGGCGGATGACCACGAAGCAGTGCTTGGGCTGCAACGGCGCGCCGAACAGCCGCAGGGTGTTGCGAAATACCTTGGAAGCCCAACGCGTTGATTTCAGCAAAAAGGGGACAGGTGGGTAGAATCCATATACACCGCATGGATGAGGCTACGCTGGCACAACCAGCCAACGTAGCGCATCAGGGGGCATTACATATTCAGTGCATATGCACTGAATACGTCATTCGCCCGACTGTTCACCCAGCAGTTGCCGGCCCGAGGGCGTGGTTGAGTAGCGCTGATGAATGTGTTTGGGCGTTTCGGGGATGGTGAAGGTCAGGTAGCCTTTGACAAGCAGCGGCGAGAGGTAGCGGGCCGAATTGGCAAGCGAGGCGCTTAGCTGTAGCTCGGCCAGTATTGCTTTCCGGCTGCGTGGCTGCTGGCAAAAGCGCAGAATAGCGAGTTGGCGCACCGTAAGCGACGTTTTGGCCGGGCTGCTGGGCAGAATGCGGGTGAATTTCGAAGGCTGCGGCTCCGGAAAATCGGCGTGAATGGGCAGAATAACCAGGAAGTAGTTGCCCGCCTCGTCCATCTCGAACACGGGCGGCGGCGAGCCATTGCTGGCCATTGCCGTGCGAATGGTGCCCAAGCCGGTGGCCTTGCCTTCGGTAAGGTGCAGCTCCTTGAGAAAGTCGCCGATGCGGCGGTTGCGGTAGTTGCGGGCCACGATGGGGCGGGTGGCGCGAAGCTGCGCCGCCGTGATGGGCGGCAGCGCCCCCGGAAAGCTCAAAATCTCAAGCTGCTGCGGGCGCACGTTGATTTCGATGGGGTTGCGCAGCTCGTAGCTTTTGTGGTAAACGGCGTTGGCGACGGCTTCTTCGAGCGCGGCGTAAGGGTAGTTAAAAAACCGTTGGGCCTCGGCCACATCGGCCAGTTTGTGAACCTCTTCGCGCAGCACGGTGGTGCGCAGGAAACGCAGGGCTTGCTTGATTTGCCGCGACAGCGGGCCGGTGAAGCGCTGCTCAGCGAAGCTGCGGCCCGAGCTGCCCCGAAAAACAGTAACCTCAATCACCGCCCCCGGAAAAAACTGCTCTGGCTGCTCGTTAAACATGAGTAGCCCGATGTTGAGGGGCTTGCAATACTCGGGCGGGCCACTCACGATGCGCATCTGGCGGCACACGGCCTCGAAGGGCATGGTGACGGCCTCGTCGGCGAGCTTGCTTTTGATTTCGTGCAAGTGGTCGCGGATGAGCCCCAGGCTGAGGTCGCCGAGGCTGGCGTGGTGGTTGATGCGGTCGTCGAAGGGCACCTTGGCCGTTAGTTCCAGCAAGCGGCGCTGGTCGTCGACGTTAGCCTTGGTAGTGCTGGCGAAGTGGCGCACGTAGTACTCGCGCTGGCCGCGCCTTTCCTTCGATAAGCTGACGGGGGC
>JANXUO010000359.1 GCA_025356245.1 Hymenobacter sp. | reverse complement strand
CCCCCCCACTGCCCTACCACTTCCATTAGCCTAACGCTATGAACCTCTTCAACCTTACCGGCAAAACCGCCATCGTCACCGGCGCAGCGGGCCTCATTGGGCGGCAGCACTGCCTGGCCCTGGCCGAGGCCGGGGCCAACGTGGTGGCCCTCGACGTGCACGAGCACGACGTGCTGGCCAGCCTGCCCAACGGCCCCCACCTGGCCCTGACGGCCGACGTGACCAGCCCCGCCTCGCTCACCACGGCCCGCGACCACATTCTGGCGCAGTTTGGGCACATCGACGTGCTAGTGAATAACGCCGCCATTAATGACATGTTCGAGAACCCAGCCCTGGCCGCCGACCTCAGCAAGTTTGAGAATTTCCCGTTGGCTACCTTCCAGAAAGTGCTGGAAGTGAACGTGACGGGCGTTTTTTTGGCCGCCCAAATCTTTGGTACGCCGATGGCGGCGCAGGGCAGCGGCTCCATCATCAACGTAGCCAGCACCTACGGCATCGTGGGGCCCGACCAAAGCATCTACCGCAACGAAGCCGGCGAACAAACTTTTTACAAATCACCGTCTTACCCCATGACCAAGGGCGCCGTGGTGAATTTTACCCGCTACTTGGCCGCCTACTGGGGCGCGGCTGGCGTACGGGTGAATACACTCTCGCCCGGCGGGGTCGAGAACAGCCAGGATGCCTTTTTTGTGCAGCAGTACAGCGCCAAAACGCCGTTGGGGCGCATGGCCGAGGCTACTGACTATCAAGGTGCCGTGGTATTTTTGGCCTCTGACGCCTCGGCGTACATGACCGGGGCTAACTTGGTGGTGGACGGCGGTTGGACAGCCATTTGAAGTAACGCGAAACTCCGTTTCGCAGCGAGCGGTTCGCACCAGGGTTACCCTACTAGCCTTAATCCAAAAGAACCCAACGCGAGATGCTCGCTGCGCTCGCCGCGAAACGGAGTTTCGCGTTACACCACATCCCAACCTATGACCGCCGACCTCACTGCCAAAGCCCGCCGCATCAAACTCTTGCTCACTGACTGCGACGGTGTGCTCACCGACAACGGCGTGTACTACTCCGAGCGGGGCGAGGAAATGAAGCGTTTCAGCATCCGCGATGGCATGGGCGTGGAGCGCCTGCGGGCCGTGGGCGTGGAGAGCGGCATCATGACCGGCGAAACCTCGCCCTCAGTGCAAAAACGGGCCGATAAACTGAAAATAACCGAGTTGCACCTTGGAATTAAGGACAAGCCCGCGCGGCTGGCCGAAATCATGGCCCGCACGGGCCTGGCAGCCGAAGAAATAGCCTTTATTGGTGACGATACCAACGACGTGGAAATTCTTAAGCTCGTGGGCCTCAGCGCTTGTCCCGGCGATGCTACTTCGTTTGCGCGGGCCGTGGCGCAGTATCAGTGCCAAGCGCTGGGTGGGCACGGGGCTTTTCGGGAGCTGGCCGAGCTAATTATCAGCGCCCAAACGGCGGCGTAGGCTTGCGCCGGGCGGTGACCCGGCGAATTATTATTTTGTTTCGTTAAAGGTATTTCGAGCGCTTTTGCGTTGCCCTTTGCGCACGCAGCAATACCCTGCTGCCTGGTTTCTAACTGCTACTCTTTCGACTACATGCAAGCCGTCAAAATCAAACCAAACCGCGCCATTGGCCCCGGCCAGCCGTGCTACATCATCGCCGAAATCGGCATCAACCACAACGGCTCCCTCGACCTGGCTAAGCAGCTCATTGATGCCGCCGTAACTGCTGGGGCCGATGCCGTTAAGTTTCAGAAGCGTACTCCCGAGCTGTGCGTGCCCCGCGACCAGTGGGAGAAGATGCGCGATACGCCCTGGGGCCGCATGAGCTACATCGACTACAAGCGCAAAACCGAGTTCGGGCAAGAGGAATATGACGCCATCAACGACTATTGCCTGGCCAAAGGCATCGACTGGTTTGCCTCGTGCTGGGATGAACCGTCGGTTGATTTCATGGAGCAGTACCAGCCCGTGGTATACAAAATGGCCTCCGCTTCGCTGACAGACAAGCCTTTGCTCGACCGCGTACGTGCCACTGGCCGCCCCCTGATGCTGAGCACCGGCATGAGCACCCAGCAGGAAATAATTGATGCCGTGAACTACGTGGGGCTTGAAAACCTGCTCATTGCCCACTCCACCTCGGCCTATCCTTGCCCGCCGCAGGAGTTGAACCTGCGCATGATTCAGACTCTGCAAGCCCAGTACCCTGGCACGCCCATCGGCTACTCGGGCCACGAAACCGGCCTCAGCACCACGGTAACGGCCGTGGCCCTAGGCGCTACGTTTGTCGAGCGCCACTTCACCCTCGACCGTGCCATGTGGGGCTCCGACCATGCCGCCAGCGTGGAGCCCGGCGGCCTGGCCAAGATGGTGCGCGACATCCGCGACACCGAAGCCTCGCTCGGCGACGGCGTGAAGGTGGTGTACGAGAGTGAGAAAGAGCCCCTGCGCCGCCTGCGCCGTGAGGTAACGGCCGGGTAGGGGCACTCGTCGGACGAATCGCCCGAAGGGCTTCGTCCGACGAGTGCGGCGTATGCTGCCTTGGAGTTGCAGGCGCGAGCTGTTCAACAAGCAGTGGCCGGACGAACCCTTCGGGAATTCGCCCGACCACTGTTCCCGGCGCGAGTCGTCCAAAGCAAAAAAGTGGTCGGACGAAGCTCTTCGGGCGATTCGTCCGACCACTTTTTTGCCCGTTCGCCGGAACGATTGCGGCCCAGATTGTTATTGGCCCTGGAAGCGAAGTCATCTCCGCCACTTATTTATGTTTAGTAACTTATCGCTCGTCGCGCTTACTACGCTTATTACCACGCCGTTGCTATTGGTGGTGGTAGCCGTGCTGCTGGTGCTGGAGCGCAAGTTTCCGTACCGCAAAGGGTTGCCGTTTTTCCGGGACGGGCTGTGGGTGGACTTGGTTTGGTACACGCTGTTTCAGAGCTTTCTGCTGAAAATCCTGATTTTCGACGTCATCATCTTCGCGCTTGACCGGTGGGTGGGGCCGGTGCGGTGGCAGCTGCTGGCGGGCTGGCCGGTGGCGGCGCAGGTAGGGTTTTTCGTTGTCACGCACGATTTTTACATCTACTGGTTTCACCGTTTCCAGCACAGCAGCGCGTTTTTCTGGCGCACCCACGAGGCGCACCACTCCGGCAAGCACGTGGATTGGCTGGCGGGCTCGCGCTCGCACGCCGTCGAAATTATCATCAACCAAACCATCGAATTTGCCCCCATTATTCTGCTGGGTGCCAATCCGGTGGTGGTGCCCATTAAGGCGTTCATCGACGCCGTGTGGGGCATGTACATTCACGCCAACATCGACGTGAAATCGGGCCGCCTGCAATACGTCATCAACGGCCCCGAAATGCACCTCTGGCACCACGCCGACCACGAGGAGGTGTTTTACGCCAACTTCTCCACCAAATTTGCCGTCTGGGACTGGCTTTTCGGTACTGCCTACCGGCCCGCCAACCGTAAGCCCGAGCGCTGGGGCTTGCCTTACGCTTTCCCGAAGGACTACTTTGGACAGCACGTTTTTTCGGTGGCGCGGTACGACGAAACAGCCCTGGTGCAGCGTTCGCGCTGGTTTCGGGCCTACCACGGCGTGCGCGGGCGGCTGCTGGGCTGGCTCACAGGCAAGGCCCCGGCGCTGCGCCCGCTGCACGGTTGGCCAGTGCCCGAAGTTGGGAGTGGCACGGTGGCGGCCCAGCGGCCGGGCGGTAACTTTGGGGAAATGTAGTTCTGTATTTCTTGTTTCTCGTTGCTCGTGTCTTGTTGAAAAAAGCCTGTAGTCAAGAACAAGAAACAAGCAACCCGAAACTTTGAACAGCCCCTGGACTTACCTTTTCCTGGCCTCCATCATGGAGGTTTGCTGGACGTACAGCCTTAAATTCGTGAGCATTGCCAAGCTGCGGGCGCTCGATTGGCCCCGGTTTTTCGACGGGGCTGCGGGCTGGCAAACGCTGCTGCCCGCCGTGGGCTACCTGGCCTTTGGCGTGGCTAATATCGTCTTCTTTTCGCGGGCCATGAACCAGATTCCCGCCGCCACCGCATTTGCCGTGTGGACGGGTACGGCCCTGGTGGGCGTGAAACTGGTGGACACGCTGGTGCTGCGCGAGCCCTTCAACCCCCTGCAAATTGTGTACATGGGGCTGATTTTGGCCGGCATTGCTGGTTTGCGGCGTGGGTAAGCTAGCGGCGTTGACGGGTTGCCAGGCCCGACGTCTCAAACCCACCCCACTCCGCCCGGCTTGTTAACTTTGCGGCCGATGCAAGTAAAAACCTACCCCCTCGCGGGTCTTATTGAGTTTACCCCACGCTTGTTTGGCGATGCGCGGGGCGTGTTTTTCGAAACCTTCAGTGCCCGGCTCATGCAGGAAGCCGGGCTGCCCGCCGACCTGAATTGGGTGCAGGACAACCAAAGCGGCTCGCAGCGCGGGGTGTTGCGGGGGCTGCACTTTCAGCGCCCGCCGCACGCGCAGGCCAAGCTGGTGCGCGTGGCCCAGGGCCGCGCCCTCGACGTGGTAGTGGACTTGCGCCGGGCCTCGCCCACTTACGGGCAGCACCAGAAAGTGGAGCTTTCGGCCGCTACCGGCAACATTCTCTACGTGCCCGTCGGCTTCGCGCACGGCTTCGTGGCGTTGGAAGACGATACCCTTTTCCTCTACAAGTGCTCGGACTACTACACGCCCGCCGCCGAGGGCGGCCTGCGCTGGGACGATGCCACCCTGGGCATCGCCTGGGGCGTGGCGGCCCCGCTGGTGTCGGGCAAAGACGAGGAGCTGCCGGGCCTGGCCGCGTTTGAGAGTCCGTTTTAGCGTGGTTTCCGGGTTTGGACAGTCGGGGTAGGGGCAAAGCCCGCCAGGGCTTGTGCTGGCTTTTCTGACTAGCAGCTGACGAAAACCTGCGGTTGCCGGGGTAACGCCGACAACCGCCTGCGCCGGGCGCATACAATTGGCGCGTTTGTTTCTGGCTGTTCCTGGCGCTTGTGCTCCTGCGCCCGCCCGCTGCTTCCTGTGGTGCTGGTCCTTACTGCTTTTGCCGGTGGGGGCATCGGCCCGCATAAGTGGCCCTTGCCCGGTGTTGCCGCTGCGATTTTTGGTGGCCCTGGTGCGCTGCCAGCACAACGAGCGCAGCCGCACCGAAGCCCAGGTGTCGGCCAGCCGCAGCACCGACTATTCTGTGTTCACGCCCACTTCCGTGCCCAGCGACCACCTCATGCACTACACCAACGTGCCGCTGAGCCACCAGCGGCCGTTTTCGGACTGGTTGTGGGCCAAAGTAGGCGGGTAAGCTGGACCGCCGCACCATTGTGAGCAACGACCGGGGCACCCACGCCGTGTGGCACAGCGCCGCCTTCGCGGTCGTGGCCCTCACGCCCGCCTTGGGCCTGGCCAACCTCAACCTGGCCGCCACGTACCGCTTTGCCCAGAACCTGTTCGACGTAACCACGCAGGGCCTGGAATCCGAATTGGCCTACCAGCACCAGTTCATGCCCTAAACCCGCTTCGACGGCAGCGCGGGCTACACGTACGTGCAGGTGAGCAACGCCGAGAACATCGCGGCGCAGTACCTGGCCAACATTGCCCGGCACGTGGTTTCGGGCGCGGTTAGCCTGACTTCCCGCTGGCTGAACGGCAGCCTGAACGGCCTGTGGAAGCAACCCGCCGCCGCTGCCGCCATCAACCGCACCCAACGCACGGAGCACCTCGTTTTCAACGCCCGCCTCGAAGCAGCCTTGCTGCCCGAGCGCCTTTGGCTTACGGGGCGGGTCCAGAACCTGTTCAACGAGCAATACTCAGACCTGCTGGGTGCCCAAATGCCCAGCCGCTGGCTGATGGGCGGCCTGCGGCTGGCGCTGTGCCGCTAAGCGCGTGTTTTGGATTTTATAGAAGCTTTTTTTCTCTCGTGCTCATCAGGCATCCGTTAGCCAAAGCATTGCTACCGCACCAGCATCCTGTTGACTGGATTAATCGTGCGGGGGCAAAACTACTTTCTTAACCAAGGGTTACTTGGTGGACACTCTGGGTGTCTCGCGCGAAAAGACCGTTGGCGCTGCCCCAATAATTGGGCCCTTGCGGGGGCGTGCCGGTACGGCCTGGGCAGGGCCCGTTTGAGAGGTCCGACAGGATTTCCAAATGCTGTACGTACATTTGTGGCACCAATTCTTTCTTCTACAAGGATTGTTTTTATACAGAGGCGCTGAGAGACAGGCTCGACGACGCGCCGGCAACCACCCGCAAATGCGGGCAAGGTGCCAATTCCTGACCATATAAAAACAAGTTGCCGTGGAC
>JANXUO010000435.1 GCA_025356245.1 Hymenobacter sp. | reverse complement strand
TTGCGCTTGGTGGCTGTGCACGGGCAGAGCGAAAGACCCGAAGCGCGGTGAAGCAGCGGCCATGTCGAGGCCCAGAAAATCAAAGGAACCGGCTTCGCGCCCCGTCAGAAACTCGCCGTCGGCAAACGAAGCAAAGTCAATGGGCAAGTCAAACGCCTCGAATAAGGCCACCAAGCGCTGGTAGCGGTAGCGCTGGGGGGCATTGGCGGTCAGGGCCAGGGCAGGCCACTTGGCCGGTTTGGGTGAAAATCGCAGTAAATCAAAGTACGCGGTAAGCACTGATTGAGCCGGGAAGCCAAGCTGGTTGAGCTGCTGCATAATCGTTGATTTAGTATTCTTCCAGCACCGCAAACTCCAGCTTCAACGGCTCGAATGCCGCCAAGAGTTGCTCAATAAACGCCGGATTGTTGATTAAAATGCTCAGTACGTTGTCGCTGCGCTCCTGCAAGCCGCCTTCGGGAAAGAGCTTTTCTTTGAAGGCGGCGAGTTGGGCGTAGGCGGTTTCGTGCTTGATTTCGGCGGCTTTGCTGAGGCGTTTTTCGAGGCCGGCGAGGACGACGGCGGCTTTCTGGGCTTCGGCAGCCACGGCCTTCACCAGCGTGGGGTCGAGCCGCTGGGCCAGGGCAGCTACTTGCTCGAAGGCGGTTTTGATTTGGGCTTGCTGCTCGCCGAGACTGATTTCCTCCTGGCCCAGGGCGGTACCCACTTGCTTTTTCAGCTCAGGTAAGGGTTTAAACAGGTCGGGGATTTCGAGGCCGAGCTTGCGCATTTTGCCCGCATTGGCGCGGCTCAAGTACAGGGCCGAATTGCGGGGCAACACGATGGGAAACGGCACCCCAAAGGCCGCAAACACGTCTTTCAATTGAAACCAATACGCCACCTCGGCCCCGCCGCCGATGTAAGCCAGGTTGGGCAGCAGCAACTCCTGGTACACCGGCCGCAACACCACGTTGGGGCTGAATTGCGCCGGGTTTTGACGGGCCTGGGCCAGCAAATCGGCTGGGCCAGCAGCATCGGGCTCCAGGCGCTGGCGCTGGCCTGTTTCGTTGATGAGGAACAAGTTGAGCGACCGCGAATACACCTGGGGTTTGTAGCCGGCGGCTTCGAGGCGGGCGTTGGTGGCCTGCACGGCGGCGTTGGATGCCTGGCCTTCAATCTCCTGCTCCAGCACCGGGAGCAACGCTTGTTTAAGCGCGGGTCGGTCGGCATCGAGCGACACCAGGCCGTAGGCGCCAAACAGGGCATCTACCAGGCGGCGCGTGGCCTCGGCGAGGGTAGCGGCCTCGGTGTAGGCGGCGCGGAAGGCGGCGGGTACTTCGGGCGGCAACTGGCTAATTATCTGCTTGTCAAGCCCCGTCAGCGGCAGGCGGCCCACTGGCCCGCCGGTGCCCTCAGCGTCCCAACGGTACTCCTTGCCGAAAAGCGTGAAGTGGTTGATTTCAGCAAAATCGTGGTCCTCTGAGGCCAACCAGTACACCGGCACGAAATCGTACTGTGGGTAAGCCGCCTTCAAGTCCCGGCTCAACTTGATGGCCGACACGATTTTGTAAAGGAAATACAGCGGCCCCGTCATCAGGTTAAGCTGGTGCCCGGTCGTGATAGCGAAGGTGGTTTCCTGCGCCAGCAGCTCAATATTGGCGGCGATGGTGGGCGGTGTTTCGCTCCCGGCGTACTGCTCGCGCAAAGCTGCGACCAGCCGCTGCCGCGCTTCGAGTGAGTAGCTGGCTTGCTTTTCCGCGATTTGCGCCGCGAAGTTTTCCAGCGAAGGCCAGCGGTGGTAGAATGCTGCCAGCTCGGGCTTTTGGGCGATGTAGTCCGTCAGCAGGCCCGAAAAGGCACCGGTTTCGGCGTAGGGCAGCGTGGTACAGTGGGTGGGCATTTGGGTCTGAATCTTTAACGAAACGCTACGCTAAAATTAATTGACGAGAACCCCGTACAAATCAAAATCTGTGGCCGATTCAATTCGCACATTCGCAAAATCGCCCAAGCGCACGAACGTGTTTTTTTCCGCCGGCACCAGCACCTCATTGTCCACCTCGGGCGAGTCGAATTGGGTGCGGCCCACGAAATGGCCGCTTTCCTTGCGGTCGAACAACACTTTGTGGGTTTGACCCACACGGGCCTCGTTCAGCTCCAACGAAATACCCTGTTGCAGTTCCATGATAGTGTCGGCGCGCTGTTGCTTTACCTCGGCCGGCACGTCGTCAGCCAAGGTGTGCGAGTGGGTATTCTCTTCGTGCGAGTACGTGAAAATACCCAGGCGCTCAAAGCGCGTGTCCTCCACAAACCGGTACATTTCCTCGAAATCGGCCTCGGTTTCGCCGGGGTGGCCGCTGATGAGCGTGGTGCGAAGCGCGATACCCGGCACGCGCTGCCGGATGGTGTCTACCAACTCCGAAGTGCGGCGGCGGGTGATGCCCCGGCGCATGGTTTTCAGCATATTGTCCGAGCCGTGCTGCAAGGGCATGTCAAGGTACTTGCAAATGTTTTCGCGCTCGGCCATCACGTCCAGCGCTTCCAGCGGAAACTGCGAGGGATAGGCGTATTGCAGGCGTATCCAATCAATGCCGGGCACGTCGGAGAGGTGGCGGAGCAGGTCCGGGAGTTTGCGCTCGCCGTAGGCTTGCAGGCCGTAATAAGTCAGGTCCTGGGCAATGAGAATCAGTTCCTTGGTGCCCTGGGCGGCGAGGCGCTTGGCGTCGCGCACAAGGTCATCCATCGTCCTATCGACGTGCCGGCCGCGCATGAGCGGGATGGCGCAAAACGAGCAGGGCCGGTTGCAGCCTTCGGCGATTTTGAAGTAGGCGTAGTGGCGCGGCGTGGTCAGCAGCCGTTCGCCCACCAACTCGTGCTTGTAATCGGCATTGAGAACCTTGAGCATCTGGGGCAGCTCCAAGGTGCCGAAATAGGCATCTACCTGCGGAATTTCTATTTCCAGCTCGTCTTTGTAGCGCTGAGAGAGGCAGCCGGTTACGTAGAGCTTTTCGAGGCGACCGGCTTCTTTTTCGTCGGCGTAGCGCAGGATGGTGTCGATGCTTTCCTGCTTGGCGTTGTCGATGAAGCCGCAGGTGTTGATGATGACGATGTTGGCGTCGTTCTTGGCCGACTCGTGGGTCACGGCGATGTCGTTGGCCTGGAGTTGGCCCATGAGAACTTCGCTGTCCACGATGTTCTTGGAGCAGCCGAGAGTGATGACGTTGACCTTGTTTTGGGTGGAATTTCTAACCTTCATAGACCGCAGATTCAAACTGATTTAACGGATGGAACGGATACGCCGCTGCGCGGCTGGATTATTTAATTGAGGTTGGCGCGGGCCGGGTAATGTCCTGTTATAATCAGCGCAATCACGGTTAATCAGCCTAAATCAGTGATTCAAACTGCCGCAGAAAGCGCATGTCGTTCTCGGTGAACAGGCGCAAGTCCTTGATTTGGTACTTGAGCATGGCGATGCGCTCGATGCCCATGCCCCAGGCGTAGCCAGAGTATTTTTCGGGGTCGATTTTCACGTTTTCGAGCACGGCGGGGTCCACCATGCCGCAACCGCCGATTTCGACCCAGCCCGAGTATTTGCAGATGTTGCAGCCCGCGCCCTTGCAGATGAGGCAGGTAATGTCAATCTCGGCGCTGGGCTCGGTGAAGGGAAAAAAGCTGGGACGGAAGCGGATGTCGATGTCAGCCCCAAACAGCTCCTTCACGAAGTAATAGACGGTTTGCTTGAGGTCGGCGAAGCTTACGCCTTCGTCGATGAAAATGCCCTCGACTTGGTGGAACATCATGTGGGCGCGGGCCGAGATGGCCTCGTTGCGATAAACGCGGCCGGGCATGACGCGCCGGATGGGCAGCGGCTCGTTTTCCATCACCCGCACCTGCACGGTGCTGGTGTGGGTGCGCAGCAGGTAGGGCTGTTTGGGTGCTTCGGGCTGTCCGGCTAAGCCACTGCTTACCATACCGCCGCCTTCCACGAAAAACGTGTCCTGCATGTCCCGGGCCGGGTGGTTGTCGGGGAAGTTGAGGGCGGTGAAGTTGTGCCAGTCGTCTTCGATTTCGGGGCCTTCGGCCACGGCGAAGCCGATGCGGCCGAAGATGCGCAGCATCTCTTCGCGCACCAGCATCAGCGGGTGGCGGGTGCCCAGGGCGTGGGGCACGGGCGGGAGGGTGTAGTCGAAGCCGGGGTGGGCGGGCGAGGTGGCGGCGGTGGCTTCGAGGGCAGCGTGGGCGGCGTCGTGGCGGGTTTGGGCGGCTTGCTTGAGGGCGTTGAGCTGCTGGCCCACGGCGCGGCGCTCGTCGGCGGGCACGGTTTTGAGCTGGTCGAAGAGGTCGGCCAAGCGGCCTTTGCGGCCGAGGTAGGCAATGCGGAAGGCGTCGAGCTGGGCGGGGGTGGCCAGGTCGGCGGCGTTGATTTCGGCGGAGAGGGCGGCGATGGAATCCAGAAGCATAGGGTGCAAAGTTACGGCCGGGGCGCACCCTGACGGGCGGCCCTGCGTAAGAGGCGGGGGCAGCGGGCCGCCCATTGGCCCGTTGCGCTTTCACTTCTTTTCCTCTTTTTGTATGCGTACCCTACTTGTTTCGCTGCTGGGCCTGGGCCTGGCCACGGCTGCCGGCGCCCAAACCGCC
>JANXUO010000314.1 GCA_025356245.1 Hymenobacter sp. | reverse complement strand
GCTGAGCCTTGCGCGAGGTGCGCGTCTTGACCAGTCCTTTGGCGCGCACGATTCGGATCTCGAGCTCGTTCGGCATGGGGTCGCCCGTCTTCCAGACACCTCGGCCTTTTCCAACACGGTGACGGTCGTTGCCTGCCCGGTGCCCACCATTACTTCCTTCACGCCCGGCAGCGGCGAGACGGGCACCGTGGTCACGCTCACCGGCGTCACGCTGGGCGACGTGACCGGTGTGTCGGTTAATAACGTGGCCGCGCCGTTCACCATCCTGTCGGCCACCAGCCTGAGCTTTACGGTGGCGGCGGGCACCACCACCGGCGTGGTGCGGGTGGCCAACCTCGGCGGCACGGCCGTGGGCGGCACCTTCACGGTGCTGAACCCGACCGTCAGCGGCATTGCGCCGGGCAGCGGGCCGGCGGGCACGCTCGTCGTCATCAGCGGCACCAACCTCGACCGGGTGCGGGGCGTGCGCTTCGGCACGGGCGGGCTGGGCTTGTTCACGGCCCAGGCGGCGGGCAGCCTCACGGTGCGGGTGCCGGTGGATGCGGCCACCGGGGCGCTCACGCTCACCTCGGTGAACGGCAACACCACGAGCAGTGCCACCTTTACCTACGCGCCGCGGCCGGCGGGGCTGGTAGCTATGCTCGGCCCGCTGGGGTCGCAGGATGTGTGCCAGCCGCGCAGCCTCACGGGGTCGGCGAGCAGCCCGGCTTTTGCTACGGGCACTGGGTTCAACGTAATGGTGCAGGCGCTGGTGGTGCAGGCCGACGGCCGCATCATCGCGGGCGGCAGGTACAGTACCTTTAATGCTGCCGCGCAAAACCGGCTGGTGCGTTTGCTCCCGGATGGGGCCATCGATGCGTCCTTCACAACGGGTACCGGCTTCAACGGCATCGTGACCAGCGCGGCGGTGCAGGCCGATGGCAAGGTGCTGGTCGGCGGCAGCTTTTCCAGCTACAATGGCACTCCCGGCCAGAACGGCATCATTCGCCTCAACGCCGATGGCAGCCGCGACGCCACGTTTGTGACCGGCACGGGCTTTAATGCCACCGTATTTAGCCTGGCCGTGCAGGCCGATGGCAAGGTGCTGGTGGGCGGCGACTTTACCAGCTACGGGGTCGCTACCGGGCAGAGCCGCCTCATTCGCCTCAACGCCGATGGCAGCCGCGATGCCACGTTTGTGACCGGCGCGGGCTTCAACAGCGTGGTGTACAGCCTGGCGGTGCAGCCGGATGGCTCGGTGCTGGCCGGCGGCAGCTTTACTTCCTACAACGGCACCGGCGGCCAGAACCGTCTTATTCGCCTTACCGCTACCGGCAGCGCCGACGCTACCTGGGTGGCCGGCACCGGGTTCGACGGCACCGTACTTAGTCTGGCGGTGCAGGCCGATGGCAAGGTGCTGGCGGGCGGGCTGTTCACCGACTACAACGGCGCGGCGGGCGTTAACCGCCTCGTTCGCCTCAATGCCAACGGCAGCCGCGATGCTGGCTTCGGCATCGGCACCGGGTTCGATAACATCGTGCGGCACCTGAACCGCCAGCCCGACGGCAAGGTGCTGGTGGGCGGCGACTTCACCGCCTACAACGGCACCACGGGCCTGAACCGCCTCGTGCGCCTCAACCCCGACGGGACGCGGGATGCCGCGTTTGCCACCGGCACGGGCTTCGATGGCATCGTGTTCGCTACCGCCGTGCAGGCCACCGGCCAGGTGCTGGCGGCCGGCGACTTCACCAGCTACAACGGCACCGCCGGCCAGAACCGCCTGGTGCGCCTCACCACCACCGGCACCCTCGACACCACGCCCACGCCGGTGAGCGGGGCTACGTTCACCTTCTCGCCCGGCAACAGCACCACCAACCCGCTCGTGACGAGCACGGCGGGCAGCTACTCGGCCACGGCCAGCCTGAACGGCGAAACCTCCCTGGCTTCCAACAGCATCACGCTCACGGCCTGCCCGGCCCCGACCATCACCTCCTTCACGCCCACCACCGGCGAAACGGGCACGGTGGTTACCGTGACCGGCACCAACCTGAGCTTTGCCACCGGCGCTTCGGTGAACGGCACGGCCGGCAACACCCTCACCAACAACACGGGCACCAGCCTCACCTTCACGGTGGGGGCGGGCAGCACCACCGGCCCCGTGCGGGTGACCACGCCCGGCGGCACGGCCACCGGCGGCACCTTCACGGCGAACCCCGTGTCCATCACCGGCATTTCGCCCAACAGCGGCGGCACCGG
>JANXUO010000291.1 GCA_025356245.1 Hymenobacter sp. | reverse complement strand
CGGCCAGTCAGGCCGCCGCCATCACCTTCCGGGTGTACGATGCCCTGGGCCGCCACCGCCTCACCCGCGTGGCCGGGGTGCAGGCAGGCCTCAACGTCATCGGCCTCGACGTGGCCCTACTGCCGCCCGGCTGGTACGTGCTGGCTTTCAATGACGATAACGGCACCCACCGCCACGTAAACCTGCTGCGGGAGTAGGGCCGGTTTGGCTACATGAAAATCTTGCCGTTGAGCCACTCGGTTTCGATTTCGGCCCCTACTTTTTTGTAGAAGTTGATGGCGGGCTCGTTCCAATCGAGCACCTGCCACTTGAGCAACTTGGCCCCGGTGGCGTGCGCCTCCTGCAGCACGGCATCGAAAAGCTGCTTGCCGTAGCCGCCGCGCCGGGCAGCTTCCGTCACCACCAGGTCTTCGAGGTACAGCATCCGGCCCTTCCAGGTAGAGTAAGCGGTGTAAAACAAGGCCATGCCGAGAATTTCGGCGGCTTCGTTTTCCAGCACAAAAAACCCAAAAATTGGACTTGGGCCAAAGCCATCGCGTCGCATGGCCGCCAGGGTGTTGGTCACGGCATCGGGGGCGCGCTCGTACACGGCCAGTTCCTGGATGAGGGCCAGCACTTGCGGCAAATCGGTTTCTACGCCCCGGCGGAGCGTGTATTTATTATCGGGCATCTGGTTAGGCAAGGGCGGGTGAGTGGGCGCTAGGAGGATGGACAACTACAAAGTAACGAGGATTGAAGAATAACCGGCGGCGCGGGCAACGGCGCGGCTTTAATCCTTCGGCTCGCCGCTTCACCACCGGGGGCTTACGCAAAACGGGGCGGCTCAACAACTACAACAGTCGTTGGGCCACCCCGTTTTACGGGCCGCTGGGTTTGCTGGCTCCGTGCCTACTGCACCGTCAGGGTAGCGCCGATTTTGCGCACGGTGAAGGCCGTGCCTGTTGCGCCCCGCGTACCCAACGGCAGGGTACGCGACCGGGAAAAGCCCAAGCCGTTGGACACACTGACGGTGGCCTGGGTGGCAGGCCCCCCACTGGGGCCATAGTAGTTGGCCTGCACCAGGTAGTTGCCGTCGCGGATATTGGCACGGTAGTACACGTTCTCCGGGCCAAAGCCGTCCGTATCGTCCCGGTCGAGGTAGCCACCGGCTGGCGAGGTGCGGTTGGCGTAGTAAATTTTTACGCCCGACGGGTCAGTTACCCATAGGTCGATGTCGGTGGCGGTGTCCCAGGTCAGGCCAAACTGCAGCACCCCCGTTGCATCGGGCAAGTCGTCGAGGTCGCTGGGGTCGCTGGTTTGGGTACGCCAGGTATTCACCAAGCTGCTCAGCTGCGATTGGGTGCTGGCGAGGGCGTTGGCCAGGGCCTGCTGCACGTGGTCGCGGACGTCAAAATTGTAGCCATCGTAACCGGTCAGGTGAATGCGGGTGGGGTTGCCGTTCACGTCCAGGTCAAGCGAGCTGTCGCTGCCCGGGTTGGCACCGCCGCTGCCGTGCCCGTTCAGGATGCTTTGGGCCAGCCCCATCACCAGCGAGTTGGCGTGCGAAACCAGCGTGAGTACGCCAGCGGCTACGGCCACGGTACCGGTCACGGGGGTTGCCAGGCCCAGCAATGCCAAGGTGCCGGCCACGGCAGCCACCGGACCGGCGTGCGCGCTCACGTAGTTTAGCATCTGCTGTATCTGCCCGATGCCCGCGCTCAAGCCTGCGTGCAGATACTCTTCCGCGTCCACATCATCCAAGCCCCGGGCCTGCACTCCCGCCCCGCCGGCCACCAACTCCGGGTTGGGAGTGGCCAACTTACGCTCGGCCAAATCGAGGCCCAACACGGGAGCCGGAAAGCTCTCGTTGACCTTGGCCCCTACGGCCCCCGGCGCGGACCGGCCAGCAAAGCCGGGGTTGGCGTTTTCAAATAGTTTGGTAAACTCGTAGCCCGCCCCGGTCTGTACGGCGCGGGTTTCCAGCAGCAGCGTACCCAGCCGGGTGGCCCAGTTGTAGTGGTAGAGGCGAATGATGGTGGTTGTGGGGTTCACCCGCATAAACTCCACCAACTCGGGCTTGCGTTGGCCACTCGCGGCATCTACCCCGTACACAAAGGCCGGTTGTTGCTGGGCATCAAACAGTACGATGCTTTGCTTATTCGATTCGCCATCGTACACAAAGGCTGCTACGGCCGGCTGCGGGTGAGTGCCCGAAAAACGGCCCAGGGTTGAGAACTGGAGCTTGCCGCTGATGATGGTCATCTGCAGGTTCACGTTGCTGCTGCTGGTACTTGCGGGCCGGTAGAACTTAACGTCGGCCGTAGTAGCCGGGGCGGCGGGGGGCGCGTCGTCACTTTTTTTGCTGCAACCCCCAATCAGCAACGAGCCGAGGGTCAGCATCCGGAGGAGAGAATTGGTGCGCATGATAAAAAAGGTGGGGATGAATGACGCCTACTCGTAAAGCGTTTCGGCGGCCGCTGCCCTGTTCAGAAGGCACTGTAAATATGCATCGTTTTATATTATAAATTAATATTTTACTTTTAATTATTTTTAATTATTGTACAATTTTCCATCCTTTTATATCCCCTCACTCCGTGAAAATCATACACAATAGCTGCGTACCGCCCTGGTTTCTATCCGCTGCAATTATTTTCAAGAAACCCGCAAACCCAAGCAGTGGGTGGCGCAAACGCCCACCAGGCCGTTCGCACCACCCAC
>JANXUO010000424.1 GCA_025356245.1 Hymenobacter sp. | reverse complement strand
GCGAAGATTTCGACGTCGAAAGTTGGGTCGGCGAAGTGTTTTTCGACCACGGCCAGGGCGCGGGTCAGGAACTGCTCGTCGGCCGAGGTGATGGCAATGTCGCGGGGCTGCAGGGTTACTTCCTGGGCAAAGCGCTGGCGCAGCAAGCGGCGCTGGGCCAGCAGGTTGGCCACCCGCACCCGCAGCTCCTGGGGCCGGAAGGGCTTGGTGAGGTAGTCGTCGGCCCCGGTTTGATAACCTTGCAGGCGGCTGTCGGGCGCGGCGCGGGCCGTGAGCAACACCACCGGAATGTGGCTGGTGCGCTCGTCGGTTTTGAGGCGGCGGCACAGCTCCAGGCCATCAATGTGAGGCATCATGAGGTCGGAGAGCACCAAATCGGGCAGCAATTCGGTGGCGCGGGCCAGGCCGGCGCGGCCGTCGGGGGCACTGATGAGGCGGTAGTCGGCCCCCAGGCAGCGGGCCAGGTAGCCGCGCATATCCACATGGTCGTCGATGATGAGCACCAGTGGGCGCGGGTCGGCGGGGTCGATAGGGTCGGCGGTTTCGGAGGACGTGCTGGCATCGCCCGTCTGGGCGGCCGGGACAACGATGGCGGGCAATGGGTTAGTTGTCAGAGGCAGAGCGGGCGGCGTTTTCGCTAACTCGTGCCCCTCCAAATGGGCCGTGCCCAGCGGCAGGCTGATGGTGAAAGCCGTGCCTTCGCCCTCCACGCTTTGCACCGCTACTGCGCCGTGGTGCAGGCTCACCAGCTCTTTCACCAGGGCCAGGCCAATGCCGGAACCCTCGTGGGTACGCTGGCTGGAGTCGTCCACTTGGTGGAAGCGGTCGAAAATAAGCGGCAGGTGGGCCGCCGGAATGCCGCACCCGGTATCGGTCACCCGCACCGTGGCCGCGCCTTCAGTTGCAGTCACCGTCACCGTCACGCTACCACCGGTTGGGGTGAACTTCAGGGCGTTGCCCAGTAGGTTGGTGAGTACTTTCTCGAATTGGTCAGCATCGAAATACACCGCCGGCAAGGGCGCGGTGGCGGGCGCGGCAGGGCTGAGGGTCAGGGCCAGGCCCAGGTCGGTGGCGTGCGACTGGAAAGCTACTACCTGCCGCTGCACGAAAGCCCGCAGGTCGTGCGGGGCGGCGTGGAGCTGCATTTGTCCGGCTTCGAGGCGGGCCACGTCGAGGAGTTGATTGATGAGGGCCAGCAGGCGGCCACCGTGGCGGTGCATCAGGCCCAGCTCGGCGGCCAGGGGGGCAGCGGTCGAGGTTTCAAGGAGCTGCTCCAGCGGCCCCAGAATGAGGGTGAGCGGGGTGCGTAGCTCGTGGCTGATGTTAGTGAAGAAGCGGGTTTTCAACTCGTCGCGCTCGGTGAGCGTTTCGGTGGTGCGGAGGCTGGCTTGCAATTCGGTGTAGGCTTGTTGCAGGGCTTGGTTGGCGGCCGTTTGGGCGGCTTCTTTTTCCTGGGCGGCGGCCAGGGCCTGGTCAAGGGCTTCGCGGCGCTCGCGGCGGGCGCTGTTGATGCGGTCGGCGAGGCCGAGGGAAATCAGGAGCATATCCACCACCGAGGCCACCCGCACGCCGTACTCGGTAAAGAAACTAGGCGGCAATACGTGCAGCACCCGCAGGTAATAGCCGGTAGTGGCGATGAGCAGCAACCCCCAGCCGGCCAGGTAGTAACGCGCAGGCGTGTAGCCAGCCCGCAGCACCACGGCCCCGGCTAGGAGCGTCACAGCCGAGCCAGCCAGGGGCAATACAATGTTGGACCAATAGGCTACTTCATACCCTACCGGAAAGCCCGCCGTGCCCACCAGCCCGCTCAGCGGCAGCAGCGGCGTGAGCCACACCAGCCCCCGCAGCAGGCGGTCGAGCCGGGGCGTGAAACGCGGTAGCTCCAGAAATGACCGGGCCGTGAGAATGCCCAACGCCATGAGCGTCATCATGAGTAAGCGTTCCACGGTTTCGTCGAACCCGCTGGGCAGTCCGGGCCACACAAACACCTTGAGGTAGTTCATGAGGCAGGCCTGCAACAACCCGAAGCTCAGCACAAAGCCGACGTAGTAGAGATACGCCCGGTCGCGGACGCTTAGAAACAGCCCCAGGTTGTAGAGCGCCAGGGCCAACAGAATGCCGAAATAGAAGGCTTCTCTGAGGTCGGCTACGCGCGTGGTTTGCAGCTCGTGGGTGCGTTCGCGCACCTTGAGCAGAAACAAATGCCCAGTACTATGTATGTACAGTACAGTGGGTTGTCCGGCTGCAAGGGGCAGCAATACGCTGGGATGCCGCCCCGGCACGGCTTGGCCATAAGCAAAAAAATGGGCCTCATCGACGGTGATGTGGCCAAGCAACCGGCCCGCCGTGTCGGTGGTGAGCACCTCGAACGGATGGGTGCCAAAGCGGGTGTCGAGCACCCAGGCGGTGCGGGGGTGCGCCTTGTTCTGCAGCCGGAGGCGGAGCCAGAAATCGGCGGGGTCGGCACCGTAATTGGGGATTCCGGGCGGTACCGGGCGGAACCGCGCCGCACCGCGCGGGGCCTG
>JANXUO010000214.1 GCA_025356245.1 Hymenobacter sp. | reverse complement strand
GCCGGTACGCTGGTGGGCGCGGTGCCGCTCACCTTTAACGGGCAGCCGGTAGCCAACGTGACGAGCGTGGGCCTTGACATATATTTTGACCCCCTTGCGGCCAACAACGTCGGTTACGTTACCGAAGTAACGCGGCGGCCCAATGGCGCTTACGCCAGCAACACCTATCGCCTCGACCTGGCCACGGGCGCGGCTACGCTGCTGGGCAACACCGTGCCGGGCAGTTTAGTGGTCAATTTTGAAATCCGCGACCTGGCCGTGGCCCCCAGCCCGCCGCCGCCCACCATCACCTGGACGGGCCTGATTAGCACCGACTGGCGCACGGCCGGCAACTGGCTGCCGCTGCGGGTGCCTTCGCTGGCCAACAACGTCGTTATTCCGGGCGGTACGCCGTTTCAGCCGGCCATTGCCACCCCGCAGCAGTGCGCCGACTTCACCCTCGGCCCCAACGCCAGCCTCACCACCAACCCCGGCGGCACACTGGTAGTGGGCGGCAACTGGGCCAACAACGGCGGCACCTTGTTGGGCTCGGGCGATGGCGGTGTGCTCTTTAACCTCAGCGCCGACCAGACGCTGGGCGGCACTTCGCCCACCATCTTTCAGAACCTGAGCGTCGGCACGTCGGGCTCGCTCTCGGGTACGGGCGTCATCATGCAGGCCAACGCCAGTGTGCGCCGGGTGCTGACGCTTTTTGGCAACCTCACCACCACGGGGCGGGTGTTTACGATGCTCTCCGACCCCAACAATTCGGCGATGGTGGTGCACATCAACAACGCCATCTACAACGGCCAGATAACCGGCCCCGTGACGGTGCAGCGCTACATCGAAACCAGCCGCAACCCCGGCCTGGGCTACCGCCACTACGCGCCCCCGGTCAGCGGCTCTACGGTGAACGACCTGGCCACCACCGGCTTCACACCCGTCGTAAACCCCGGCTACAACTCCTCGCCCAACACGGCGGGCAACATTCCGTCGCCGTTCCCGACCGTGTATTTCTACGACCAAAGCCGGGTGAACACCCCCGGCAACGCCCTGGCCGACTTTGACCGGGGCTGGCAGTCGCCCAACACGCTGGGCGACGCGCTGGTGCCCACGCTGGGCTACACCGTCAACATCAGCGGGGCGGCGGCGGTCGTCGATTTTGTGGGCACCGTGCTCAACGGGCCGGTTGCGACCCCGGCTTTGCCGCGCGGCGGCCAGCCCCAAAGCGGCTACCACCTGCGCGGCAACCCCTACGCCGCGCCCCTCGACTGGCAACTGATGATTGACAACGGCCGCCTGACCAGCATCGACCCGGCGTTGTACGTTTTCAAAAGCAGCGGGCAGTACACGGGCTCCTACGCCAGCTACGTCAACGGCGTTCCGGCCAACGGCGGCTCGCGGCTGCTGGCCGTCAGCCAGGGCTTTTTTGTGCGTACCCTGGCCGGGCGAACCGGGCAAATAAACTTCACCAATGCCGAGCGGGCCACCACCTACGCCAGCCCGCTTTTCCAGCGCGGCACCGCCGATGCCCGGCCCCAGCTGACCCTGGCCCTGCAAAGCGCCACGGCCAGCCTGCAAACGGTGGTTTATTTTGAAAACGGAGCCACCCCCGGCTACGACCTGGGCCGCGATGCCGCCTACCTGCCCGCCCCCAACGGCCTCACGCTGGCCACCGAGGCCGGAGCCGAAGCTGTGAGCATCAACGGCCTACCCGCCCTTACGGGCCAGGACGTGCTCCTGCCCCTGCGCCTGGACGCGGCCACTACCGGCCCGCTCACCCTGGCCGTCGAGGGCCTGCTCAACCTGCCCGCTGGCTACCACGCCTACCTGCGCGATGCCCGCACCGGCGTCCTCACTGACCTCGCCACTACGACCAGCATGACCGTGCAGCCCCAGCCGGGCCGCTACGCCCTGCTTTTCCGCAACGGCAACACCGCGCCCGCCACGGCTGCGGTAGCGCTGGTGAGCGTGTACCCCAACCCCGCCCACGGCACTGCCAGCCTGCTGCTGCCCAACGCCCTGCGCACCACCCAACCCGTGCAGGTGCTCGACAACCTGGGCCGCACCGTGCTTACCCAGGCCAGCACCGCCGACACCATCGAACTGCCCCTGACGGGCCTGGCCCCCGGCATCTACACGGTCCAGATTCGCACCACGGCCGGCCTCGTCAGCCGCAAGCTGGTGGTGGAGTAGCATCCTCAAAAAACCGGCATCGGATGCAACGGGCGAGCGGCTTTTGGTAGCGGCTCGCCCGTTTTTGCTTTTGCTACCCTGCCCCCGGCGCTAGCTTTGCAGCCCCCTCATGCCCCGCCTCGCCACCTCCGACCACTACACCCTGGATTTGCCCGCCGGGCACCGCTTTCCCATTGCCAAATACGGCCTCATCCGCGAGCAGCTGCTGTGGCAAGGCATCGCCGGGCCGGACGATTTCTACGACCCCGGCTTTTGCCCCGAGGAAGATATTTTGCGGGTGCACACGGACGACTACTGGCGCAAAGTGAGCACCTTGCAACTGAGCCCGGCCGAGGTGCGCCGCCTGGGCCTGCCGCAGAGCCCGCAGTTGCTGCGCCGCTCCCTGAGCAGCAGCGCGGGCACGGTGCAAACCGCCCTGGCGGCCCTGCGCGATGGCGTGGCCCTGAAACTGGCCGGCGGCACCCACCACGCCTTCGCCGACCGGGGCGAGGGCTTTTGCGTCCTCAACGACCAGGCCATTGCCGCCCGGCACCTGTTGGCCCACGGCCTGGCTCGCCAGATTTTAATCGTCGATTTGGACGTGCATCAGGGCGACGGCACGGCCGCTATTTTTCGGGACGAGCCGCAGGTTTTTACGTTTTCGATGCACGCCGGGGCCAACTACCCGCTGCGCAAAGAACAGTCGGACCTGGACGTGGCCCTGCCGTTGGGCACCGATGATTCCGAATACTTGCGCATTCTGGCCGAAATCCTGCCCGCGCTGCTGGCCCAGGTGCAGCCCGATTTTGTTTTTTACCAGGCCGGCGTCGATGTGCTGGCCACCGACAAGCTAGGCAAGCTGGCCCTCAGCCAAGCCGGCTGCCGCGCACGCGACGCCTTCGTTTTTGCTGCTGTCTGCGCCCGAAATTTGCCCGTGGCCGTGACGATGGGCGGCGGCTATTCCGAGCGGTTGTCCGACATTGTGGACGCCCACTGCAACACGTTTAGAGAAGCATTCGCGCTAAAGTATGAGCGTTAGGTCATGAGTCCAGGACTTACGCAAAGGACATTTCACGCAGTGTTTCGCAGTGTTAAATGCTGTGTTACGCAGTGTTTTGCTTTATCCACACTGCGAAACACTGCGCGACAGATGATTTGGGCGTTTTGCGTAAGTCCCTAGAGTCATT
>JANXUO010000206.1 GCA_025356245.1 Hymenobacter sp. | reverse complement strand
ATGCCCATGCCCACGCCCGAGGCCACCCCAAGCGGCACCGGATTAGCCCCGGCCGTCGACCCAACCCAGGAAAAAGCGCCCGAACCCACTGCCCCTCCCGCCGGAACCGGTGCGCCGGGAACGGCCCCAGCCACTGTGCCTGCTCCTGTTGGAGCACCGGGGGCGGCCAACGGCAGCCCGGCGGCTCCCAAAACCCCGGCAGGCCCGACCGTGGTGCCACGTGGTGCCCGGCCCAGCTACCGGGTTCCGGCCAAGCGTGGCGCGGCGGTACCAAAAAAATCGGCTACTAGGCAGCCCGCCGCAACCAACGTAGCGACGGGGGCGGGTGCTGTACCCGGCACGGCAGTTACGCCTGCTGCCGGTGCGACGGGGGCAACGCCAGGAGCAAGCGCTACGTCGGGCGCAGTTGGCACCAAACCGGCCCCGGCTGCACCAAGCGGCACTCCGGCCACGGCCACTGGCACGCCAACGGGCGGTGCGCCAATGGTGCCTGCGTCGGCAGCTCCTGCTGGCACGGCGGTGGCTTACACCTTCCAACTCAATACCCCACACGCAGTTGTGCTGGTATTCAGCAAAAACCAACCCGCCACCGCCGATTTGACCAAGCAGCTAGGCACTTACAACAGCCGGTTTTTCCGGGCTAACGGGTTGCAGGTTCAGCCCCAACCGCTCGACTCAACCCAAACCGTGTACGTGGTGCGCCCACTGCCCAACGCGGCCGTGGCCAAAAGCTACGCCAGCAAGCTGCGCGGGCCACAGTCGCCGCTGGCCAAATTGCGCGGGGTTGGGTATCAAACGCTGGTGATTAGCGCGGCTAATTTGGTGCTGTTACAGGCTTCGCGGGACGTGGCGGGGTATCAGGCATTTTTTCAGCTTAGCTACAAGTAAACGGTTGGCAAATTATACGTTAGCAATAACATGACGCACAGCACAAGGCATCGTTCTAGCCATTACCGGGCCTGTTGCTGGGTGCTTTCGGTCGTTGTGGGCAACCGACGTAAGCCGGGGGCGTAATTTTGCCTTTCATCTGCTTGCATAACTTATGTCCGCTTATTCATCGGCTGCTGCCAAGGGGCACGCCAGCAAACCCGGCGCCCGCACCGGGCGTTTCGCGGCCTTCACCCGCACCATGTGGGGACTATTTTGGGGCGGATTGCTGGGCGCAACGCTGTACGTGCTAGCCGTTAGTGTAAATTTTCTGAACTTGTTTGGGCAGATGCCCAACCTCAAAACCCTCGAAAACCCGCGCTCCGAGCTGGCTTCAGAAATATACTCGGCCGATGGGGTACTGCTGGGCAAGTACTTCCGCGAAAACCGCACCCCGGCCGAGTACAAAGACCTGTCGCAGAACCTGGTGGATGCGCTCATTGCGACCGAAGACGTGCGCTTCGCCGAGCATTCGGGCATCGACCTCAAAAGCCTGTTTCGGGCGGCGGCGGGCATCCTGACGGGCAACCACAACGGCGGTGGCTCCACACTCTCGCAGCAGGTGGCCAAGGTGCTCTTCAAAACCCGCCCCGGCGAAGCCAGTAACCTTAACGACGGCCTCCTCAACGGCGAGGGCAAGCTGGGGATGCTGATTGTCAAGACCAAAGAGTGGATTTTGGCCGTGCGCCTGGAGCGCAACTACACCAAGCGCGAAATCATGCGCATGTACCTCAACACCGTCGATTACGGCTCGAATGCCTACGGCGTGAACGTGGCAGCCAAAACCTTCTTCAACAAAAAGCCCAAAGACCTCACCACCAACGAAGCTGCCACGCTGGTCGGCATCGTGAACGCACCCAGCCGTTTCAGCCCCAAGCTGCACCCGGTGCGCTCGCGCCGCCGCCGCAACTGGGTGCTGCGCCAGATGCACAAGTACGGCTACCTCCCGGCCGCCGAGCTGGGCCAGGACACCGCCCAGGCCATGGTGCTGCACTATTCCGTCGAGAACCCCAGCAAAGGGCTGGCCCCGTACTTCCGGGCCGAGGTAGTAAAGTCGCTGGTAGCTTGGGCCAAAGAAACCGACCACGACCTGTTTGCCGACGGCCTCAAAATCTACACCACCATCGACTCGCGGATGCAGACCTACGCCGAAAAGTCGGTGGCCGAGCACTTGGCGCTGCAACAAAAGTGG
The DNA here is from genome assembly GCA_025356245.1 of Hymenobacter sp. Taxonomy (GTDB): domain Bacteria; phylum Bacteroidota; class Bacteroidia; order Cytophagales; family Hymenobacteraceae; genus Hymenobacter. Next base: position 3,351 of record JANXUO010000206.1, on the reverse strand, counting down.
TTTTCGGCCCACTGGAAGGGCCAGTTGCCTTGGCGCGACGAAAACGGCAAGGTCATCCCCAACTTCCTCGACAACGCCATGCGGCGCACCCAGCGCTATAAATCGTTGATGGCCCAGTACGATGGCAACCGCGATTCTGTCAATTACTACCTCCACAAAAAGTACCTCATGCCGGTGTTTTCGTGGCAGGGCGAGAAAGAAATGCTGCTCTCGCCGCTCGACTCGCTGGCCTACTACAAGCGTTACCTGCAAGCCGGCTTTATGGCCATGAACCCCCTCAACGGCCAGATAAAAGCCTGGGTGGGCGGCGCTAACTTCAAGTATTTCAAGTTCGACCACGTGCGCCAGGGCAAGCGGCAGCCGGGCTCCACCTTCAAGCCCATCGTGTATGCGGCGGCCGTCGACCAAGGCTTTTCGCCCTGCTATCCGCGCCCCGACGTGGCCACCACCTTTCCGGCCGTGCGCGGCCGCGCACCCTACACGCCCCAAAATTTTGAGGGTGGCTTTTCGGGCCGCACCTTTACCCTGCGCCAAGCCCTGGCCCGCTCCATGAACTCCATCACCGCCTGGCTGGTGATGAAGCTAACCCCCGAAACCGTAGCCGGTTATGCCAAGCGCCTGGGCATCACCTCGCCCATTGATGCGGTGCCGTCGGTGGGCTTTGGCTCTTCCGATTGCAGCATTTTTGAGCTGTGCGGCGTCTATGGCACCTTCGTCAACAAGGGCATCTGGACCAACCCCATCATGGTGACGCGCATTGAGGACAAAAACGGCAACGTGCTGCGCGAGTTCGTGCCCCAAACCAAGGAGGTGCTCAGCGAAGAAACCGCCTACATCATGACCAACATGCTGCAAGCCAGCACCACCGAGCCCGGCGGCACCAGTACCATCCTGCACACGGGCTTTAATTTTCAGACCGAAATTGGGGCTAAAACCGGTACCACCTCCAACTACTCCGATGCCTGGTTTATGGGTATCACCCCCGATTTGGTGTGCGGCATGTGGGTGGGCGGCGAAGACCGCAGCATTCACTTTCGCAACGGCGGCTACGGGCAGGGCGCCCGCCTCGCCCTGCCACTCTACGGCATCTTTATGCGCCGCGTATACGCCGACAAGGCCCTCGGGGTCAGCACCGCACCTTTCCCCGTGCCCACCAAGCCGCTGAGCATTGAAATCGACTGCTCGCGGTACGCTGGCGAAACGCGCCGCGACACCATTCCCGATTCGCAAAAGCTCGACCGCCTCAATCCCGATGAGGTTGACCAGAATAATATGTAGTTGCAGATTGACGCGGGTTGAAGCTGGTTAAATTGATTTCGCTGATTTGGTGTTGAGGTAACTTGCGCCCGCATCAGTCGTTTCTGACTATGGCCCGCGCCATCTCAATTCACAATCAAGTCAGCCTAAATCAGTGCTTCATGGCCGCTAAGGAACACCTGCAAGCCCAAATTTCTGCCCTGCCGCACAAGCCCGGCGTGTATAAATACTTCGACGACGAAGGCATCATCTACGTGGGCAAGGCCATCGACCTGCGCAAGCGCGTCAGCAGCTACTTTAATAAACAAGACCACAACAAGAAAACCCAACAACTGGTCAAAAATATCAAGCGCATCGAATTCACCATTGTGGACTCCGAATCCGATGCCTTTTTGCTTGAGAATAACCTTATCAAGCAGCACCAGCCCAAGTACAACATCCTCCTGAAGGACGGCAAAACCTACCCGTACCTCTGCCTTACCAACGAGCGTTTCCCGCGCCTGCTACCCACCCGCAACAAAATTGCCGACGGCTCGCGCTACTACGGCCCCTACGCCAGCGGCACCACCCTCAACGTGCTGCTGGAGCTTATCCGGGCCTTGTACCCGTTGCGCACCTGCACCTACAACCTGGCCCCGGCTAACGTGGCCGCCGGTAAGTTCAAGGTGTGCCTCGAATACCATATCGGCAACTGCAAGGGCCCCTGCGAAGCCCATGAAGACGACGAAACCTATAACGGCTACATTGCCCAGATTAAACAGATTCTGAACGGCGACCTGCGCATTCCCAAACAGTATTTTCGGGAGCAGATGGCCGCCGCCGCCCAAGCTATGCATTACGAGCTGGCGCACCAGTTCAAGCTCAAGCTCGACCGGCTCGATGCTTTCCAGGCCAAGAGTACCATCGTGAGTGCCACGCTCACCAACATTGACGTTTTCGGCATTGCCAGCAACGAAAAATCGGCCTTCATCACCTACCTCAAGGTCATGAACGGCTCCATTATCCTCACGCAAAGCCTGGAAGTCCAGAAAAAGCTCGATGAAACGGACCCCGAAATTCTGGCGCCACTCGTGATGCAGCTGCGCCAGGAATTCGAGAGCGAGTCGAAGGAAATCCTCGCCAACGTGCCCCTGGAGCTGCCGCTGCCTGGCGTCGCCATTGCCGTACCCCAGATTGGCGAGAAACGCAAGCTCCTGGAACTGGCCCTCAAAAACGTGCTCTACGCCCGCAAGGAGAAGGAAAGCATGAGCGACCGCAGCAAGGACGTGCACGAGGTGCGCATCATGGAAACCATCAAAAAAGACCTACGCCTCACCGAACTGCCCAAGCACATCGAGTGCTTCGACAACTCTAACTTTCAAGGTGACAACCCAGTAGCAGCCATGGTGTGCTTCCGCAACGCCAAGGCCAGCAAGCGCGACTACCGCCACTATCACATCAAAACCGTCATCGGTCCCAACGACTTCGACTCGATGTACGAAGTGGTGAGCCGCCGCTATCGCCGCCTCGTGGACGAAGGGGCCAGCCTCCCCCAGCTTGTCATCGTCGATGGCGGCAAAGGACAGCTCAGCATGGCCGTCAAAGCCCTCAAAGACCTTAACCTCTACGGCCAAATGGCCGTCATCGGCATCGCCAAGCGCCTCGAAGAAATCTACATCCCCAACGACCCGCTGCCGCTGTACATCGACAAAAAAAGCGAATCGTTGCGGCTCTTCCAGCGGATGCGCGACGAAGTTCACCGCTTCGGCATCACCTTCCACCGCTCGCGCCGCGACGCCGCCACCCTCAAAACAGAACTTACCGAAATAAAAGGCCTCGGTCCCATCACTGCCGAAAAGCTCCTCAACAAATTCAAGTCCGTCAAAAAAATCCGCGAGCTCAGCGAAGCTGACTTAATTGCCGAAGTCGGCCAAGCCAAAGCCAAGGTACTCCAAGCCCACTTTACCGCAGATTCGAACGGATTTAGCGGATGAAACGGATACGCCGCTGACGCGGCTGGCTACGCTCGACGCTGGAACTTACGCATATTCATTCAGTTCTTTAGCACACGAAAGCCCCGGCTGCCTACTGGCAACCGGGGCTTTCTATTTTCTG
>JANXUO010000196.1 GCA_025356245.1 Hymenobacter sp. | reverse complement strand
GGGGGCGCGGGTGTGGTGCCGCTTCGGCTGCCCGATGGCGGCCTACCTGGGCCTGCTGCAAAAACACTTCTCGCGCTTCCGCATCAGCACCAACGGCGGGCAGTGCATTTCTTGCGGCAACTGCTCCAACGTCTGCGAGATGGGCATCGACGTGAAGCAATACGCCCAGCGCGGCGAGCCCATCGTCCGGGCCAGCTGCGTGGGCTGCGGCATGTGCGCCACCGCCTGCCCGCGCGGCGTCCTCAAGCTCGAAAATGGCCCCGTGGCCGGGCGCTTCGCCGCCTCGCCGCTGATTGCACCCGAGAGCCTGCGGCTGCTGAGCTAACGGTGCCCAGGCGCTGGGCTCGGGCTGCGAACGCAGGCGGGCGACGCGCGGCGCAAGACGATGTTTTCAGACCTCAACCGGTTGTCATGAAATTTACTCGCTTGTTAATTACGAGCGTTGTTCTGGCTGGCATCAGCGGCTTTTCAAGTGCGTATTTTCAGTGGCCGCAGCTGGCACTGCCCAGCAGCAATAGCTTGCCTGGCATCAGCCAAGCCACCAACTTAGACATGGCGGGCGGGGGCCAGCAGCTTCCGTTTCCGCCCGTGCTCCATTCGGGGTTTTCGGACAGCCGGATTTTTGCACTGAAAGCCCAGGCCGACACCGCCAACCGTCCTTTTTTTCGCGTCAACCCCCAAAGCCCGCTTATCGGCAAGAGCGACCGGGTGTATTTCAACAGCAGTATTCAGGGCCGCTTCGTGGTGCCGGGGGCCGTTTGGATTGCAGGCATCGACGTTTTCATGGACGAGGCTGAGCTGCCTAACATTGAGTGGCAGCACTTTATCAATTACATGGCGCTCGATTCCGGGGCCGCCGTCGCCGCCCGCTACTATCCCCAAGCCACGGCCCTGCCGCTGCCCAACTACTTCGCCGACCCTTTTTATTACTACTATCCGGTGGTTGGCATCAGCCGGGGACAGGTCGAGGCGTACTGTCGCTGGCGCTCAGCCGTAACCACCCGCGAACTTTGCAAGCTGCGCGGTTTCAGCTCCAAGCACCCCGATTACCTGGCGATGACCTACCGCTTGCCCACCGAGCAAGAATGGGAATACGCCGCTGAGAGCCTGACCGGGTTTCCTTACGGAGTCAGTTAGACCCACACCGTTTTTCGGGTCAACCCCCGAGCCGCTGTTTACTTGAGTACCCGCTCCCAAACCAAGCAGTCGGTTGCGCAAATAAGCAACGATATTCAATCCTTTAACGACGCCGCACCCCTGCTTACCCGATTCAATTGCAAGCGCGACGCACCTTATTTCATGGTTGCGCCCACACCCGGCTACGTTTACGATTTACCCCAAAACGATTTTGGCCTTTACCACATGACTGGTAACGTAGCCGAAATGGTGCGGGAAACCGGCCTCTGCAAAGGCGGCAGTTACCGCGACCCGTTGGAGAAATGCGCCCTCAAGAACCACGCCAGCTACACCGGACCAACCCCTACGGTCGGCTTTCGGTGCGTGTGCGCCGTTGCGTTTCCCAACCGCAAGTAGTGGGTTGCTCCGGCGCGCTCAACCTACCAACGCCGTCAGCATTTCCTTGGTTTTACGCACGTGGTCGGTGGCGCCGCTGAGGGAGTTGAAGATGTAGCGGATAATGCCTTCCTTGTCAATCAGAAACGTGACGCGGCCGGGCAGCAGGCCCAGCAGGGCGCGGGGCACTTCGTAGCGTTTGCGCACGGCCCCGTCGGTGTCGGCGAGCAGCGGGAAGGGCAGGCGGTGCTTTTGGGTGAACTTCTGGTGCGACTTTTCCGAGTCGGAGCTGATGCCCACCACGTCGGCCCCAAGGGCCAGAAAATCCTCGTACTGGTCGCGGAACGAGCAGGCTTCGGCGGTGCAGCCGGGCGTGTCGTCTTTTGGGTAGAAGTAGAGCACGAGGTGCCGGCCGCGCTGCTCGGCCAGGCGAAAGGCGGCGCCCGTGGTGGTGGTAAGGGTAAAATCGGGGGCGGATTGGCCGATGGCGAGCATAGAAACGGGGGTAAGGGCCGCAACCGGGCGGTACGACAGAGACGCAGAATCAGTCGTTTTGTTTGAAATGTCCGCACAGGCTGTTGTCGGATTGGTTTTTTCGCCTGAAAAGTGCGTTAAAAATTCAAAAGCAGGGCGGGATAAACACCGACTGGCAGCCAGCACACCCCACACAATCAGGCTGCTCTCAAAAACCAACTCCAGCCCTGATGGGCGCAGGTTGGCTGGCCGGGCGGGGCGGGGATGCATCTTTGTGGTTTATCGCCGCCGCTTTGCGCCCGACCCAATCCGCACCGCTTGTTGCTGCGTTAGTGCGGCTGCTGCTCTGCAGCCCCGGCCACCCGCCTTTTTGCCCCTGCTTCCCCCAATGCCCCGCATCAGCGTCATCATCCCGGCCCACAACGAAGCCGAATCCATTGCCTTGGTTATTGGGGAGATACCCGCCGGATTGGTGCAGGAAATCATCGTCGTGAACAACGCCAGCACCGACGCCACTGCCGCCCGCGCCGCCGCTGCCGGGGCCACCGTGCTGCTCGAGCCCGTGCCGGGCTACGGCCGCACCTGCCTGCGCGGCATTGCCTACGCCCTGGCCCAAACGCCCCGGCCCGACATCCTCGTTTTTCTCGACGGCGACCACTCCGACTACCCGGCCGAGATGCCCGCCCTGCTGACCCCGTTGCTGGCCGGGCAGGCCGATATGGTCATCGGCTCCCGCGCCCTAGGCAAGCGCGAGCGCGGGGCCTTGCTGCCCCAGCAGCGGTTTGGCAACTGGCTGGCGGCCTTTTTACTACGCTACCGGTTCGGCACCACCACCACCGACCTGGGGCCGTTCCGGGCCATCAGCACCACAGCTCTGCTGGGGTTGCAGATGGAGGACACCACCTACGGCTGGACGGTGGAAATGCAAGTCAAAGCCGCCCGCCAAAATCTCCGCGTGGTGGAGGTGCCGGTGAGCTACCGCCGCCGCATCGGCACCAGTAAAATTTCGGGCACGGTGCGCGGCACCTTCGGGGCGGGCTACAAAATTTTAAGCACCATCTTCCGCCACTGGGGCCGAGGGTGAGTTACTCTCTGCCCGCTGCTCAGTTTCTCGCCCAAATTAAAAAGCGCGACCTTTGCACCCCTAAAACGAAAACCGAGAAACCAAAAACTGAATGCTGCCTTTTCTGCTGCTGAGCCTGTACGGTGGCTGCCTGCTTTTCGTTCTGATTTTCAGCCTAGTGCAGTTACACCTTACGTGGCTGGCGCGGCGGGCGTACCGGCGGCCGGCCGTGGTGCCGCCCGCGCTGCTGCCCACAGCGGCCTGGCCCCGCGTTGCGGTGCAAGTGCCACTGTTCAACGAGCGGTTTGTAGCCGAACGAGTAATCGACGCCGTGGCCGCCCTGGACTACCCGACTGAGCGGCTGCACCTGCAAATCCTCGACGACTCGACCGACGACACCCGCGCCCTGGTGGCGGCCCGCGTGGCCCAACACCGCGCCACCGGCTTGCGCATCGACCACGTAACCCGCTCCGAACGCACTGGTTACAAGGCCGGCGCCCTGGCCCACGGCCTCCGCGAAACCGACGGCGAAATCATCGTCATCTTCGACGCCGACTTTGTGCCGGAGCCCGACTTTTTGTGTCGCACCGTGCCCCTGTTTTTTGCCGACGAGCGCCTGGGCGTGGTGCAAACCCGCTGGGGCCACTGCAACGAAAACGAGTCGTTGCTGACGCGCTTGCAGGCATTCGGGCTGGATGCTCACTTCCGCATCGAGCAGGTGGGGCGCACGGCGGGCGGGCACTTCATCAATTTCAACGGCACGGGTGGCCTTTGGCGCCGCCGCTGCATCGAGGACGCCGGCGGCTGGCGCTTCGACACCCTCACCGAAGACCTCGACCTCAGCTACCGGGCCCAGCTGCGCGGCTGGCGCTTCGGCTACACCCCCGCCGTGGTGGCCCCCGCCGAGCTGCCCACGATGATGGACGCCCTCAAGTCGCAGCAGTACCGCTGGACGAAAGGGGCCGCCGAAACGGCCCGCCGCCACCTGGGCAGCCTCTGGCGGTCGGATAACCGCCTCAGCACCAAAGTCCACGGCACGTTCCATTTGCTCAACAGCTCGGTGTACGTCGTTATTCTGCTGATGGGCTTACTGAGCGTGCCGCTGGTGTTTGTGCGGGAGCGGCACGACGAATTTCGGCCGCTGTTCCGGTTGGCGTCGGTGTTCCTGCTGGCCTTTGGGCCGCTGATTTACTACTACTTCGTGGCCTGGCGGCTGAGTGGGCACCGGGACCGGGGCTGGCGGTTTGCGCCCGAGTTTCTGCTGTTTTTGTCGGTGTCGATGGGCCTGGCCCTGCACAACGCCCGCGCCGTGGCCCTGGGTTGGCTGGGGCAGCGCTCGGCCTTCGTGCGCACCCCCAAGCTGGGCACGGCCCCGCCCACGGCCCGCCTGCGCTACCGCACTGGCGGCGTAGGCTGGCTGGTGGTGCTCGAAGGCTTGCTGGCCGTCTATTTCGCCTTTGGCCTGGCGGCCGGAGCCTGGTTTGGCGACACCGGCCTCATGCCCTTTCACTTTATGCTGACGCTGGGCTTTGGGCTGGTGTGCGGCTACTCGGTGCGCCACGCGTGGGTGGCGGCAGCTAAGTGACGACTGGTACGCACGTAATAGGCTGTTCATCAAATTATCGCACCCTTTCCAGGCCATGCCCTCCCCCGTCCGCCCTGCACAGCTCCTGGCCCTGGCGGCCTCGGCCGGGGCCTACGCGCTGCTGGCGTACGCGGTGCCGCGCAGCCATTTTGGGGAGCTGCTGGGGTGCTTTGGGGTGGCGCTGGCGGCTTACGCATGGCTGCTGCGGGCGCGGCTGCCGCTACGCTGGGGGCTGGGCGCCGCGCTGGCCCTGCGGCTGCTGTGGCTGCCCGCGCTGCCCCAGTGGTCCGACGACTACCACCGCTTCCGTTGGGACGGCCTTCTCACCGCCAACTACTTAAACCCCTATCAGTTTCGACCCGATGAACTGGTGGCCCAGTCCGCCCCCGTGCCGCTGCCCTCGGCGCTGGCCCGCGAGTTGGCGCCCATTTATCCGAAGCTCAACTCGCCGCACTACTACTCGGTGTACCCGCCGGTGAGCCAAGCGGCCTTTTGGCTGGGGGCGGTGCTGAGCCCGCACTCGGAGCGGGGGTTTGCCGTGGTGTTGCGGCTGCTGGTGCTAGCCGCCGAAGCGGGCACAGCTTGGCTGCTGCTGCGGCTGCTGGCGGCGCTGGGCCTGCCCCCACGCCGCGCCCTGGCCTACCTCTTGCACCCGCTGGTGGTGGTGGAGCTGGCCGGCAACCTGCATTTTGAGGCGCTGGCCCTGGCCCTGGGGCTACTGGGGGGCTGGCTGTTGTGGCAGCGGCGGCCCGCCGCCGCCGCTGGGACGCTGGCGCTGGCGGCGGGTACTAAGCTGCTGCCGCTGCTGGTACTGCCGTTGCTGCTGCGCCGCCTGGGCTGGCGGCAGGGCCTGGCCGTGGGGACCGGGGCACTGGGCGGCCTGGCGTTGTTGTTTGCACCCTTTGCCACGGCGGCGCTGGCCGCCAACGTCGGGCGTAGCCTCAACCTGTATTTTCAGAATTTCGAGTTCAACGCCAGCCTCTACTACCTGCTGCGGGCGGCGGGCTCCCACCTCACGGGCTACAACCAGATTCACCGCCTGGGGCCGCTGCTGGCGGGCGTTGCGGGCCTGGCCGGGGCCATACTACTGCTGGCCGAACGGCGGCCAACGCTAGCTAATCTACCGCAAGCTACACTTTTACTACTCACTATTTATTACCTGACGGCCACCGTAGTACACCCCTGGTATCTGGTGCCGCTGGTGGGCCTGAGCTGCCTGGGGCGCTGGCGGTTTCCGCAGGTGTGGGGGGCACTGGCGGTGCTCTCGTACACGGCCTACCGCACCACGCCGCCCCACGAAAGCATGGCCCTGCTAGCCTTGGAATACGGACTGACGATGGGGTGCTTTTGGTGGGAATGGCAGCGCCGGCCCGGCAATGGTTAGGCTGCGGGGCCAGTGCCTTGGCTCGCGGCCACAAGCCCAGGCCAGGCGGCTATATCTGCCTCCGTGTCCACGTCGCTCAGCACCGGCATAAGCTGCACCCGCAGGCCCAGTTGAGCGGCCCGTGCCAAGGTTCCGGCCAGCACCGTGGGGCTGCTCCAGGCAATGCCCCGAAACAGCGCGGGGCAGGGCCGCCGCAGGGCTAGCAGGTAGTAGCCGCCATCGGCAGCGGGGCCGAGCACCAGGTCGTGCGTGGCCAGCTCATCAAAAGCCAGGGTTAGGTGCCGGGCGGTTAGCCCCGGGCAATCGGTGCCGATGACCGCCGCTTGCGTGGCCCCCTCGCCAAAGGCCACGGCAAAGGCCTCGGCCAGACGCTCGCCCAAGTCGTAGGCGAGGGTTTGGATGCGCCAGGGCAGACCGGGCCATTCGGGCAACTCCTGTGCTGCCTCGGCTGCGAGTGCCGGGGCTGCTGCCGGGGCTTCGGCCAGCCACACGGTAGTGGGCACGGCGGCGGCGGCCACGGCCAGCTGCGTGATGGCCAGTAGGTGGCAGTACACGCGCAACGCCTGGGCTGGCCCCAACGTGGCGGCCAGGCGGGTTTTGACGCGGCCCAGCACCGGGGGGCGGGCAAATACCAGCAACTGACGGACGGCTGCCGGGGTCGATGGGGCGGCCAAGCCAGCCAGCTTATTCGTTTCCATAGCTTTTTTCGCCTCTTTTAAGCCACATTCCCCACAGCGCGGAGTAAGGATGCACTTGATTGGTAGGTCCTTGGGCGTTGACTACCGGGTAGCCTTCGTTTATCCATTCAAACAGCCCGCCGTAAAGGTTGCGCACGCTCACGAAGCCCAGTGAGCGCAGCCGCTCGCCTACTTTTTCGCTGCGCGCCCCCACCGAGCAGTACACCACCACGGGCCGGGTGCGGGGCACACCGGCCAGGTTGAGGGTTTGGTAGTGAGCGAAATCAGCCAACTGCGCCCCGGCCAAGTGACTGATGTTAAATTCGTTCGGAGCACGGGTGTCAAGCAGCAGCACGGTGCCGGGATGCTGGCGTAGCTCGGCGGCCAGGGCCGCGGGCAGCACCGTGGGCACTACCCCCCGGTACAGCCCCTGCAACAGCCGGACGTAGGCCGCCGAAGGGCCACCAGCTGGAGCCGGTTGCCCGCAAGCCGCCAGGGCCAACCCCACCCCGGCCTGGCCCAGGCGGCGCCAGGCGTGCGCAACAAGCCGAAAAATAGTCAAAATCAATTTGTTAGCGGCGGCGTACGTGAATGCTGACCCGCGCCCCCTCCTCCGAGGTGGTGGGCATGACGTCGATGCGGTCGGCCTCGTCAAAATACTTGGCTAGGCCGCGCACAATGCCCACCGCCAACCCGCTCATGCGCCGTTCCGAAAGGTAGTCAATCATGACTTCGTTCTCGTTTATGCGGCTCACCTTCAGCACGGGCGGACTATTTTCGGGGTGTTCGCGCCGCACCTGCCGGTGCATGGTGTCCTCGGTGTGCAGCAGCATTTCGAGGGTGCGCCACTCGGGCTGAACCAGCTTCTGGTACATGTACATAAGGTCGGGCACGAGGTATTCGCCAAATTTCTCGTGCAGCTCGCCAGCCGGGATGCCGGTCATTTCGGCGGCCTGCCCCACCAGCGCGTAAATATGATTGTCGGGGTACACCGTTTTGGTGTCGTAGTCCAAGTGGTCGAGGCCCGAAAGCTCGTTGAGCTTAACCCAGGTAGCATGGTCGTAAGTAGTTTGGACGTAGCGTTTGAGGAGCGTAAAAATGGTGCCGTGCATGGTCGAAGGAAGCAATAAAATTAAATTTATGCGGCTTAGCCGCACAAAGAAACGGGACTAATGCGTTTACCGCATTAGTCCCGTTTGAGTTCCCACCGAGCGGAAGCTGTTGCCAAGGTTACATCACCACAGTGCCCATGGCCTGAATGGGCATGGTGGGCGTGGCGCTACCGCCCACGGGCTCGATGGTGACGGCGAACGCCTGGGCGGCCGCAATCGGCTTCATCGGCAACAGGCCGGAAGTGGCATCCAGCGGCATCAGCCCGGCATCCACGGGCTTGCCGTTGTGCAAGGCCCACAGCTGGTACTGTTTACCGGCGGGCAGCGGCGGCATTTGCTTCGCATCGATGAACACGCGGTGCGTGCTGGGGTCGAAAAATACCCGGCCCCTGGCCTGCGGGGCAGCGGGCGTACCAGCCAAGGCCACCACGCGCACGTGCTCGTCGCGCAACATCTCGTTTTGCGATTGAGCCGCGCTGGCCTCGCGTTGCAACACCGTGTTGGCCGAGGCCAGGCGGGTCTGGTCGCCTTGCAGGGCCACCAGGGTGGTGTCAGTCTCGTGCCAGCGGTTGTACAGGTAGGCGTTACCCAACAGGCTCAGCAGCAGGGCCACCGAGGCAGCCAGGGCCAGCGGCGAGCGGGCGCTGCTGGTGGCCAGCGGGGCGGGGCGTTGGCCCAGCAACGTGGGGGCCGTAGCCCCTGCGTGAGCCAACGCGTCGATGTCGGCCCGAAGGCCAATGGCCGGGGTCGGGCCGGTACTGGCGTGGCCGGAGTCGGTGGAAGCGTCGGCCGTCGAAATCTGGGCCAGCACGTTGCTCAGCACCCGCGCCCGCATGGCGGGGGGCGGGGCCACCGCGTGGGCTAGGGCGTAGCCTTCGAGGGCCGCCACCACGGCGGCCAGCTCGGCGGCAATGGCCGGGTGACTGGCAGCAGCAGCTTCTACGGCGGCCCGCTCAGCAGCGGGCAACTCGCCGAGGGCAAATTGCTCCAAACGGCCGGATTCGATATATTCTTGAATGTTGAGCACGGTAGATTCTAACGGATTATTTTGCTTAATACTTTGATGGCGGTGCGGGCACGGGTCTTCACGGTGCCCAGCGGCAGGTTGAGTTGTTCGGCGGCCTCGCTCTGGGTGAAGCCTTCGAAATAAAGCAGGTCGATGATTTCGCGCTGTTCGGGAATAAGCTGCTGCGTAATTTCTCGCAGGCCGATGTGTTCAGGCCGGAAGGTGGTGGGGGCCGCCTGCGTGAGGGCGGCGTAGCTATCATCCAACCCGTCGGTACGATTACCTACGCGGTGCTGCCGCGAGCGGATTTTATCGATGCTTAAATTGCGCGTGATGTTCAGCACCCAGGTGTAAAGCCGGCCCTTGCCGGCGTCGTAGCCCGCAAAAGAGTTCCAGATTTTTATCAGTGCCTCCTGCAATACGTCCTCAGCTTCCTCTTCCTTTTTGACGATGCGCAGGATAACGCCGTACAACGCGGCCGAGTACCGGTCGTAAAATTCACTGAGCGCGGTTTCGTCGCGCTCGCGCAAGCGCTGCACCAGGGCCGCTTCAGCGGCGGGCGGCAGGGTAACTGGTAATGTTTCGGACACGAAAAAGGGGGTGATAAGGCCATCGACTTGCTGCCGAGCGGCTGGGTGTACGGGGATAGCGGGCTAAAAGTACGGCTACGGTTCTACTTCAACCGCCGCCATCCCGCAACTCAAACCGGCAGCAAGTAGTTTTAGACCCTACGCCCGCTGGCCGGGCCGACTTTTTTTTCCGTCGTTGCCATGCCCATTGCCTCCACTAACCCCTACACCGGCCGCGTCCTGCGCCGTTTCCGCCCCGAGGGGGCAGCCAAAATCGAGCGCCGCCTGGCCCTGGCCCAGCGGGCGGCCCGCGCCTGGGCCGGCACCACGTTTGCTGAGCGCGCCGGGGTGTTGCGCCGCGCCGCTGCCCTGCTACGCGAGCGCCAAGAAGGCTTTGCCCGCCTCATGGCTCTCGAAATGGGCAAGCCCCTGGCTGACGGCCGCGCCGAAACCCTCAAGTGCGCCGCCTGCTGCGACTATTACGCCGAGCACGCCGAGCGTTTTTTGGCCGATGAAGTAGTGAAAACCGACGCCGGCCGCAGCTTCATCAGCTACCAGCCACTGGGCGTGGTGCTGGCCGTCATGCCCTGGAATTTCCCGCTCTGGCAGGTGGTGCGCTTCGCCGCACCGGCCCTAATGGCCGGCAACGTGGGGCTGCTCAAGCACGCCTCCAACGTGCCGCAGTGTGCCCTGGCGCTCGAAAAAGTGTTGCACGACGCGGGCCTGCCCAAGGCCGCGTTTCAAGCCCTGCTGGTGGAGTCGGACGCCGTGCCGGGCCTGATTGCCGACGCCCGCGTGGCGGCCGTTACCCTCACCGGCTCGGAGGCGGCGGGCGCGGCCGTGGCCGCCGCGGCCGGGCAGCACATCAAAAAGACCGTACTGGAGCTGGGTGGCTCCGACCCGTTCATCGTGCTGGCCGACGCCGATTTGCCCGCCGCCGCCCGCACCGCCGCCCAGTCGCGGATGCTGAACGCCGGCCAAAGCTGCATCGCCGCCAAGCGCTTCATCGTCGAAAAGCCGGTCCTGCGCGAATTCATCCGCCTCCTCAAAGGCCACTTGCAAGCCCTGCGGCCCGGCGACCCCCTCGCCCCCGCCACCCAATACGGCCCCCTGGCCCGCCCCGACCTGGCCGACGAGCTGGCCCAGCAAGTAGCCGACAGCGTAGCGCAGGGCGCCACGATTGAGCTCGTCGGCGGCCAGCCCCACCCCCACTCAGCCCGGTTTGCGCCCATCATTCTGAGCAACGTGCGGCCCGGCCAGCGGGCCTACACCGAGGAGTTTTTTGGCCCGGTGGCGCTCGTCATCACCGCCAAAAACGCCGCCGACGCCGTGCGCATTGCCAACGACTCGCGCTTCGGCCTGGGCGCGGCGGTGTGGACGGCCGACGTGGCGCGGGGCGAGGCAATGGCCCGCCAAATCGAAAGCGGGGCCGTGTTCGTCAATGGCCTGGTAAAATCGATGAACGAGCTGCCGTTTGGGGGCGTGAAGAAGTCGGGCTATGGGCGTGAGCTGTCGTATTTGGGCATTCGGGAGTTTGTGAATTGTAAGGCGGTGTGGGTGGGGGGCGCTTAATGAGGAATGAGGAATGCGTCCCAGTTCCGGCCGCTTCGTGGCCGCGCTTTGTACCTTCGCCCCATGCTAGAACACTTGCACGTCCGCAATTTCACGGTTTTTGCCGATGCCGAATTTGCATTTGGGCCGGGGCTGAACGTGGTGGTTGGAGCCAACGGGGCGGGGAAAAGCCATGTGCTAAAGTTGGGGTACGCGGTGGAAGCAGCGCAAGAGGCGGTGGCGCATGATAAGTTGCTGCCTATTTCACCAGAAATTATTAATAAATACGGCGGCGAAATAATAGCGAAGCGAATGGCAGCCATTACTCTTGCTCTTACCAACACCTTCAATATTAAGAACGATATTACGAGCATAAAGCGAAGCTCTGATGTTTCGCAGGGCACAGTGTTTGAAATATGTTCTTATTCAACTAGCTTGGGCGAAGGCAATTACAGATTTAAAATCATCTCAAAAACCTCTGCGGAAATCACTGCGACGGAATCACGGGAACCTAAAAATATTTTCGCTCCCGTCTTCATCCCTCCCAAAGAAGTCCTTTCCATCTTCCCTGGCCTAGGCAGCCTGGCCCGCAAGTACCAACTCAACTTCGACCAGACCTACCTGGACTTGCTTGATGCGCTGGAACTACCGCCCTTGCGCCAGCTTTCGCCCGAAACCGAGGCCCTCATCCAGCACACCTTGCAGCCCATTCTGGGCGGGAAACTGGTGCTGGACGGTGGGCGCTTCTACGTGGTGGCCGATGATAGCAAGCGGCTCGAAATCAACCTGGCCGCCGAAGGCATCCGCAAATTCGGGATGCTGGCGCAACTGCTCAACAACGGCAGCCTGAGCGCCGAAACGACCCTGTACTGGGACGAGCCGGAGGCCAACCTCAACCCGGCGCTGCTCCGCAAGCTGGCGTCGCTGCTGGCGACGCTGGCGCGGCAGGGGTTTCAGATTATCCTGGCCACGCACAGCTTGTTTTTGCTCAAGGAGCTGCACATTCTGGCCAAGCGTGAGCCGATGCCGGTGCGCTATTTCGGCCTGTTCGCGGGGCCGGGCGGCGACACGCAGGTCGAAACCACCGACGATTTTGAGCTGCTGCAACACCTTGCCGCTCTGGACGCGGAACTGGACCAAACCGTTGATTTCGAGCAAGCCCTGAACGCCGACCATGCAAACGCTGACTGAGGGCCAACTGACGTTCCGCTTCCCGGCGGCCGATGCCTGGTACGTGCTGCGCTACGACGAGCGGCAGAAGCCGGGGTTTTACAAGCTGCGGCTCGAGGTAATTGACGGCACCAAAGGCGTGGATTTTGTGGCCGGCCCCCGGCCCGGCTTCCCGCAAGTGCTGCTGATTGAGGTAAAAGACTTTCGGGACCGGCAGCCCGATTTGGAAGCGAAACTGAAGCCGCCCACCGCCGTGCAGGTAGCCGAGGCCAGGGCAGCCGGCCAAGAGCTGAAAATACCGCTGGTACTGGAAGTGCAGCAGAAAGCCCTGCATACCTGCGCCGGGCTGTACCTGGCGGCCTGCCAGCCAAACGACCCGCAACTGGACGCCTTGCTGCTGCCCGAGCTGCGGGCAGCGATGCTCCGGCCGCCCAAGCTGAAACTGGTTTTGTTTCTGGAGCAAGACCCGCTGCCGTATTCGCCCCACGAGCAAACCAACAAACTGGCCAGCCACAACCGCATCACCCAGCGGCAGGACATCACCAAAAAACTGCGGGAAAAGCTCAAGCCCCTCGGCATCGGCTCCGAACTGGCCGAGTTGGCGCAAATGCCCCACCCCACGGGCTGGACCGCCGCCCCCGGCCCGGACGCGCCTGCAAACCGGTAGCCATTCCCTAGGGCAGCTTTGCGCGAGGCACTCGCTGCGCTCGTCGCGAAACGGAATTTCGCGTTACGCCCAGCCGCGCAGCTTGTACACCGCCCAGCCGGCCATTTCGTGCAGCAGCAGGCCCCAGCGGGCCAGGGCTTCGGCTGAAGGCAGCAGCCAGTAGTCGGGGGTGAACTGGCGGTCGGTGGTGCGCACGTCGGCCGGGAAGGCCAGCGGGTGCAGGCCCACCCGCCGAAAACAGCCCAACGCCCGCCGCTGATGGAAGGCCGACGTGACGAGGATGAGCGTGTCAGCTTCGGGGTGGCGGCGCAGGAATTGCTGGCTGTAAAGCGCGTTTTCGCGGGTGTTGCGGCTGCGGGTTTCCTGCCAGATGGCCGCGTTGGGCACCCCGGCCAGGCGCAGCAGGGCCACGAGGTCGGCAGCTTCGGTTTGGGCAGTGGCCAGCACGGCTCCGCTGCCGCCCGACACCAGGATGCGGCGCACCCGCCCGGCCCGCCACAGCCACAGGGCGTTGGTGAGGCGGTCGGCCCCTTGAGCCAGGTACACACGGTCGTGCGGCGATTTTTGGCCGTTAGCAATGCCCGTGAGCAGCACGGCGGCATCGGCGTGGCGCGGCAGGGCGGTCAGGGGCACGGGGGCCAGTTCCCAGGCCAGCAGGGCTTCGTTTACCAAGGCCGGATTGGTGAGCACCAGCGCCAACGCCAGGCCCGCGCCCAGGCGGCGGCGCGAGCGGCCGGCCGGGGCCGTGCGCCAGGCCAGGGCCAGCAGCAGCAGCACCCAGAGCAGGGGCGAGAGGAGAAAATCGAGGAGCTTGGAGAGGAGAAAGAACACGGGGCGGAAATGGGCAGGATGCAAAGCGGACGACCGTTTTCGGCCAACCAGGCGGCGCAGACACGTCGGACCAAAGGAGCGCATCCGCCCAACTTTGACAAAACAATAGTTAGGAATGGTATTATTTTTGCTGGTTTGGTCCTGAGCCGGGCATCCGGCAACCTGAACGACGAGCATGGAAAAGCAACATTACGGCTTTAGGAAAACGCGACCCGCCTTCTGGCTGCTGTTGGGCTGCCTGACGGGTTGCTACGAAAGCGCGGCGCAACCGGGGTCAGCCAGGCCCGACCCCGCCTTTCGGGCGCAACAAATCTACCAACCGGCCAGCGTAGGCTCCATGGCCCGCACGAGCAGCGGCAAATTGGTACTGTTTGGGGTGACGCGG
>JANXUO010000190.1 GCA_025356245.1 Hymenobacter sp. | reverse complement strand
CCCCCGCTGCCCCCGCCCGCCCGTTGCTGCTGCTCTACTTCAACAGCCTCACCGAAGCCCAGCGGCACGACCTGGCCGCCGAATGCCGCGCGCGCCGCCAAACCGTGCTCGTGCTCGACCGGCCACTGCTGCTTTACCTGGCCACGGCGGGGCTGCTGCCCGAGGCGGCCCCCCGGCGGCGGGCGCTGTTTTTTCAGCTCGCGCTGCCTTTCACCTGGTTGGAGCCTTTCCCCAGCGCGGCCCCGGAGTTGTTCGCGGGCCACGAACACCTGCTGCAAGCGTTGTTCGACCCCGCCGGGCCGACGGTGCTGACGGCCGCGTCCGGCACCGGCAAAACCGTGCTGTTGCAGGCCCTGGTGCGCCGCCACCACGCCCCCGCCGAGGGCCGGCTGGTGCTGCTACTCAACAGCCCGCCGGCCCCCGCGCCCGAATCCCCGTTGCCCCTCATCGAGCAGGAACTGAGGCGCGAGTTGCTGGCCCACGGCGTGGTGCCGCCGGGCATGGGCAGCGGCCTCGCCCCAGCCAAAGCCCTGCGCTACGCGCAAACCTGGGTGCTAGCCCGCCCCGAACGCCGCCTGCTACTGCTGCTCGACAACGCCGATGCCTTGCTGACCCCCGCCCTGGCCCATTCTTCGCCCTTCGGCCAGGCCGCCACCGGGGTGGCCCGCGCCACGGCGGGCCGCTTCCGGCTGGTGGCGGCCTGCAGCCCCCACCCTCTCAGCCCCCACCACCGCAGCTCCGATCCCAACCCGGCCCGCGTCCACCTGGGGCCGCTGCTGGCCCCCGCCGATGCCGGGGCGGCCGAAACCCTGCTCCGCCGCCCCCTCGAAAGCCTGGGGCTGGTGTTCGACGACGAAGTGGCGGTGTCGGAAGTGCTGGCCGCTGCCAGCTACTACCCGCACATGGTGCAGCTCGCGGGCCGGTACCTGCTGGCGGCCGTGTACGCCCGCCCCCGCCCCGCCCCCGGCGAGCGCCCGGCCCACCGCCTGACCCTGGCCGAGGTGCGGGCAGTGCTCAAAGCCAACCTCGCGGAGTTTTCGACCGTGGGCAACGCCGTGATGGGGCAGTCCGTCGAGGCCCGGCTTTGCTACTTTTTACTCTCGGCGGGCGATGCCCAGGAGCAGTACACCGCCGGGCCGGGGGCGGGCTGGCTGCCGGCCGAACTGTACCGGGCCGTGCGGGGCTACTGGCCCAACGGAGCCACCGGCCCCAACGCCAGCGCCCCGGCCGACTACGCCCGCCTGCTTGATGAGCTGCACACGGCGGGCGTGGTGCTGCAAGCCAGCAACGGGCGTTATTTCATCAACCCGCCCTACAAGTCGCAAATGGAGTCGGACGAGGAAATGCGTTCTTGGCTAGGCAGCTTTTCTGAGCGGCCCGGCGACTCCGACGATGCCCCCCCGCCCGGCCGGCCCGCCGCCGCCGCCCCGGCGGCCCCCAAAGTATCCTTGCTCAAACGCCTCACCTCCGGCCCCCGACGCCCATGAGCTCCGCCTTGAACTGGTGGCAGTTGCCCGGCCCCGCCGCCCTGGTTGCCGCCGTGGCCGACGACCTCGACCGGGGCCACTGCGCCGTGGTGGCCCTGCCCGCCCACGCCCCGCCCGGCTTCTACCCCGCCGTGCAGCACGCGCTGCGCCTGCTCGCTGGCCAGCCCCAGCGCTGGCGCGCCCCTGCCCTGCCCGCCGCCGACCCCGTTGCCGCCGGCCCCGACTCTGCCGGCTCCGGCCCTGACCCCGCCGACCCCGCCGCCGTGCCCCGCGCCTGGCTGCACCGCTACCTGCCCCCGCCGCCCGACCAGCCCGCCGCCGTCCCGCCGCCCCACGCCCTGGCCCTGGCCCAACAGCCGGGCTTCGGCGGCTACCGCGTAATGCTTGAGCCGGCCGCTGCCGAAGCCGCGCCCTGGCTGGCGTTTGTGGCCGACTACCAGCGCATCCTGCCCCAGGTGCGCCACGCCGAGCGCACCCTCTTCCTGGTGCTGCTTGCCGGCGATGCCGCCACCCAGATGCCCCCGGCGGGCACCGGCCTGCGCTGCCACGCCTACCGCACCCAGGCCGGCGCCGCCGACCTGGCCCTGCACCTGCACTTTGCCTGCCCGCGCCTGCCCGCCGAGCCGCCCCTGCTGCACCGGGTGCGCCTGGCGGTGGCCGCCGCCGTGGCCAGCTTCGACGTGGCCACCGCCGTGGCCCTGGCCACCGCCCCGCTGGCCACGCTGCTGCACCCGGCCGCCTGGCTCACGGCCCTGGCCGAGCACCGCGCCTGGCCCGCCGCGCCCCTGCCCGCCGACCCCACCGCCCGCCTCTCCGCCGCCGCCGCCGAAGCCCTGTGGGCCAGCGGCGGCCGGGCCGTGGTGGACGGCCGCGCCTGCCTGCACCCGGCCCTGCTAGCCCGGCACGGGGCCACGGCCGCCCTCGCCACCCGCGTCTGGGAAGGCCAGCTCCCCGTGCTCCTGCCGTTTCTCGAACAGCGCCGCCAGGCCCTCGTGCAGCGCCTGGCCGAACGCCTGCGCCCCCTGCTGCCCTACCAGAACGCATCCGGCGAAAACCTGCGCCGCCTCGAAGAAATCGAGCTGGGCGACCTGTTCCGCCTCTGCGTCAGCTCAGGTCTTGTTCACCTCGACGCCCCATTACGCGCCGAAATCCGCCTGCTGCGCGATTGCCGCAACCAACTCGCCCACCTCCGCCCCGTTCCCGAAACCGACGTGCTGGCCCTCGCCGCGCTGGGGTAACTACAAAACCCATCCCAACCATCTCCTTCAACCCGGATTTGCTGGGTGTTGGGTGTTGGGTGTTGGGTGTTCAGGAGTGAAAATTGAGCAAACGAAAGCGTTAAGACCTAAAAGTAAAAAAGTAAAACTAAAACCTGGAACTTCACAGCTCAACCCTACCCATGCCCGACACCGCCCTCGCCGCCGCCCTTGCGGCTCCTACCCCACCCGCCCAACGCCTGCAAGCCGCCCTCGACCTCATCGGCCCGCACCTGGGCGTTGACCGCTGCTTTCTCTACGTTCGCGACCCGGCGCGGGCGCGGGGCCGCATCGCCCTGGTGTGGCGCCTCGACGAAGCCGTGCCCGACCCCCGCCACCCCTGGCAGGACGATACCGGCAGCCTGCCCGCCGAAGACCCGCTTTTTCGCGCTGCGCTGGCCACTCAACCCGCTGTTTTTGTGGATGATGTATACGCCGCTGGCCCCGACGTACTCAACCAGGAATTCGAGCGGCGCACCTTTGGGCACCGGGCGCTGGTGCACGCCCACATCACCGCAGACGGCCAGCTTTGGGGCATCCTCCAGCCCTGCGTTTTCGGCCACCCCCGCCACTGGTCGGCCGCCGACCGCCAGTACCTGACCGACGCCACGGCCGCCCTGCTGCCCGTGGTGCAAGCCTACATGGCGGGGGAAGATGTAGGTTGAGAACCAAGCGTTGAAGTCGCCGCCAAAAAAACAGAAACCCCCGTTTGCAACTTGCATACGGGGGTTTTGCGGACCCAACAGCCGAATTTTAATCGGCTGTGATTAGAAAAAACGCCCGCTTGCGCAGGCGTTTTTTATTTACAGTGCTTAAAGAATTAAGCAGTCTGGGCCTTGAAACCGGCGCCTTCCACCAGCGCCTGCACTTGGTCGGCGCTCAAATCCGTCGCCACCGTCAGAATTTTATCGGGATTGGCGGTATCGACTTGCCAGTTCTGAATGGCTTTCTCGCCGTTGAGGGTGGGCGTGACGGCTTTGATGCAGCCGCCGCAGTTAATGTTGGTTTTGAATTTGAGAGTTTGCATCACGATAAAGAATGAATGGAACCGAGCAGGTCGGCCACGGGATTACAACAGACAAAGCTAGCGGCCAGTGCCAGCAAAGGGGGTATAGAATCAGGCTTGGGGCTTGCACAATTTAGGGCCGGGGACGAATCGAAAGGCGCTCAAAAACAAGAACGGGCCGCCCTGATTTTAGGACGGCCCGTTCGCACGGCTGGCTTAGCCGGGGTCACATTTTCATGGTGCCCATTTTCGCGTCCGACTTCGTTTTATCGTTTTTTTTCATCGCGTCCATTGTTGTCATCTTGCCGTCCATCATCATGCACTGGCCATTGGTCATGGTCATTTTGGTGCCGTCCTTTTTGATGCACTGGCCCTCGGTGGTACACACCGTGCCGTCGCGCATGGTCATGTTCCTGGTCATGGGCATCATTTGGCCGCCCTGCATCATCATCATTTTGCCGTCTTTCATCGTGCAGCAGTCGTGGGCCATTCTGCTGTGGTGCGCGCGGCCGGCCATCGGCTTGCTGGGTGAGGTTGTTTGGGCCTGAGCGAGCGAACAAACACCGCTGAACAGCAGCACGGGCAACATTTTCATCAAATTTTTCATGGGTAAAGGGGGTTGGGGGTGAGGAAATTTGCGGGTTAAAAACGGTAGCTGAGCCCCCCGCTGAAGTCGCGGTACCGCGTGTCGTAGTTGCTGAACAGGGCGAGGTTTTTGGTCAGCAGGTAATCCAGGTCCAGGTGCAGGCGGGTGTAGCCGCGCACCAGCCACTGCCCCTGGTAGCTAAAAATGAGGCGGGGCACCAGCTGCTGCTCGCCCGTGAGCTGGAAGCGCACGTTGCCCCGCGCGTCGAGTTTAACTTCGGAATCGATGAGGAACGGCAGCAGGTAACGTACCCCCGCTACGGGCCTCACGATGCGCTGGGCGGTGGGCGCGTCGCCACCATTGGCGGCCGGACGGCGCAGGAATTGCTCGTTGCCCGCGTCAATGCCCCCGAACACGCGCAGGTACTGCGAGAGGTAGCGCTCGTAGTCGGCATCCAACTCGAACTGGCCGCGGCGGTTCACGTCGGCTCCGATAATGAAGGCATTGCGCTGGTTCGAGTAATTCAGGGCCAAGTAGCTCGTTGGAAATCCGGCATCGAGTTGGCCCCAGAAGTAGTAGGCTTTGTCGCCGGCCGGGTCTTTCATGGGGCTGGCGGGGCTGGCGCGGGCGGCCACTACGTCGGCATCGGGCGTGGTGCCGACGTAATGCACCACCTGGCCCATGCCGCCCAAGAGGTGGTAGAGGATGTGGCAGTGAAAAAACCAGTCGTTCTCCTCGTCGGCCAGAAACTCGATGACTACCGTTTCCATCGGCGACAGGTTGACGGTGTGCTTGAGGGGCGAGTAGTCACCTTGCCCGTTCAAAACCCGGAAGAAGTGTCCGTGCAGGTGCAGCGGATGAAACATCATGGTGGCATTCACCAGCCGGAACCGCACA
This sequence comes from Hymenobacter sp., assembly GCA_025356245.1. Classification (GTDB taxonomy): domain Bacteria; phylum Bacteroidota; class Bacteroidia; order Cytophagales; family Hymenobacteraceae; genus Hymenobacter. Next base: position 6,423 of record JANXUO010000190.1, on the reverse strand, counting down.
ATTTCGCCCCGGCGCACGAGAATAGCATCGGCCCCCGACAGGGTTTTGCCATTAAACCCCCAGATGTAGCGGCGCATGTCGCCCGAAAGGTTAAGCGTAACCTCCCGCACCGGGCGATTGGCCGGGAAAACGGTTTTCTCAACCGAGCGCAGCTGCTGGTAATTGAACGTGTTGTACTTGTCGAACATCGCCATCGGCATCCCAGCGGCAGAAGCGCTGGCTGCCGGAGCCGCCGGGGCCGTCATGCCGGGCATACCGGCCATGCCCGCTGAGGCCGACGCGACGGGGACCGGCGCCATGCCGGGCATATTCATGGCGGCGGGCGGACTTGCTTCCTTAGCCGTTTTCCGGGCCGGCAGCAGCCGAACCAGCGGCTTATACTTGCCAAACGACAGGCCGCTCCGGTTACCGCCGGGCATCTGGCTCATCGTCCTGGTTATCTGGTAAAGGTCGGGCTTCGGAATTTTGGGCGCGTACACCCGCTTCCCACGGCCCAGAAAGGCCGAGGAGTAGCCCGAGCCGTCCTGCGCCGATGCCCGTAGCTCGTAGGCCCCGCTGGCCGGGATGGTGACAAGAAAATCATACGTTTCGGCAATGGCCATCAGCATCCGGTCTACACCCACCGGCTGCACCGGGATTCCATCGGCAGCAATTACTTGCAGGTTGCCCCCAGCAAACTGGACGTGGAAGTAGGTGCCCCCTGCCGCGTTGACGACGCGCAGCCGAACGGTTTCGCCGGGCTTAAACTGCTCAAACCGCGTGGTGTCCCGGCCATTCATTAGAAACCGCTGGTAGGCCACGTCCGAAATATCCATCGGCGGCATCCGGTTAAAGGACTGCGTGAGGTACGCCCGCAGGGCCCGGTGCTTGATAATCTGGTTGAGCGGCTGCGCGTTGCCCTTTTTAATGGCGTACCATTCGGTGCGCCGTTTCAGGTTTTTCAGTACGTGGGCGGGGCGCTCGTTCGTCCAGTCGGCCAGCAGGAGCACCAGCTCGTGGTCGGCTTTCACCGTGGGCCGTTGCGGCTGAATGACGATGGCCCCGTACTCGCCCCGGTGCTCCTGAAACGGCGTGTGCGAGTGGTACCAGAACGTGCCCGACTGCACGAGGGGAAACTCAAACGTGTGCGACTGACCGGGGCCAATGGGGGGCGTGTTGAGGTACGCCACCCCGTCTTGCCGGCTCGGCACCAAGATGCCGTGCCAGTGGATGGACGTTTCGGTCTTCAGCGTATTATGCACCCGGATAACGGCAACGTCGCCCTCGGTGAAGGCGAGCGTGGGGCCGGGCGTGTGCCCGTTGATGGTCAGGGCCGTGGTGGATTTGCCGGTGATGTTGACCGTCGTTTCAGCCACCGTCAAATCGTACTCCACCCGCTTACCGGTGGGCTTAACGTGCAGGGTGGCGTAGTCGCGCGAAGCGGGCAGGGCCGTCGTCATGCCCTGGTAGCTGACGGCGGAATCAGCTTTCACCGGCTGCGGGGTAGCCAGTAGCGTGGGCTTGCCCGGCCCGGTTTGGGCACGGAGGAAGTTGTTTCCCGCTAGCAACAGCAGCAGGAACCCCGGCAGGATGAAACATTTCATGAAGCTTTTTCGAGTAAGCGAGCCGGGCCGGGCCGTGGGCAGCAAGTAATTCACTTGCTGCATCTAACGCTGCCGGACGGAAGCAGCTAGTGCTGCGCCGCTACCCCGGCGGCTACCTTGTGCCAAAGGGCAAAAAATGGGTTCTAATGCGCAGATTTGTCAAGCAACGATTTTTGATAGAGGTAGTTGAGCCGGTACTGGGCGTTGTGCGCGTCGTATACTTCCAGGTTTGTGCCGTTGGGAAAGGCGGTGTCCAGCGCGTTCAGAAATGCATGGTTGCCCGCGTAGGCGCTTTGCAACTGGGCCAGGGTGAGGTGCCGCACGGCTGCATCGGGGCCGGTGCTGAAATAATAGGGCGAAGGGAGCGGCTGTCCTTTCGCCTGCGTATTCTGGGGCAAGTGGTAGAGCAAAATCGGCCCCGCGGTCAACACCTCATAATCGAGACCGTTGGTTAGGCGGTAATCCACTCCCAGCCCGTCCCGAATCCCGAAAATATCCTTGCGCTGGTACTTGTACTCCTTGCCGTGGTGCTGCACCGTGATGTAGGGTTTGTTAAAAAACTCATGCAGTTTAATCTTGTGCTCTTCTAAGGCTGGGTTGCTTTCCAGCGTCAGCTTCCCCTTGACAAAATCCTGGCCCGTGAGGTACACGCCGCTACGCACGGGCGGCTTCGCAGCCGAGGAAGGCTGGGCGGCAACAGGCAGCAGGCCCACTAGCAAAGCAACGAAAGCAAGGAGCTTTTTCATGAGAAGTTGATTGAAAGCAGGAAATTTTCGGGCGAGCGCGAAGCAAGTACTGAAAATGCCGGACCCGGCGTGGCTCCCGACTTTGCACACTGCAAATTACCGGCGCTGGGAGGAGGCTGCACGATGATGGTCAGCAGGATGGCGCATGACTTGTGTCATGGCCGGTGGGCGGTTGTAAGCCGTCAAAACAGCAAAGCCCAGTCACTAAACGACCGGGCTTTGGCAAAAAAGAGGAGAAAAGCGTTTAGGCGGCCATCCCCTGACGACACGCCTGCTCGCAGCGGCGGCAAGCCTCGGCGCATTCCTTACAATGCGCTATGTGGGCACCGTGCTTGGCGCACTCGTCGCCGCAGGCTTTGCAAATTTCGGCGCATTCCTTCAGCAGGTGGGCGGCGTGTTCGGAGCCACGGGCCACGAGGCGGGCGGTGAGGGCGCAGATGTCGGCGCAGTCGCGGTCGAGTGCAATGCAGCGGGCCATCATCTTTACGTCCTGCTCTTGCAGGCAGGCGGTGGCGCAATGTTCGCAGGCGGCAATGCAGGCATTGAGCGCGTCGAGCAGCGTTTGGTTTTGGGTGTGCATGGTGGTGAGGAGTTGGGGTTAAAAGAATTACTCCATAATACCCCAACGCGGCCGGGCAGATTTGTATCTTACACGGAATTACCGGCATAATTCGGCAGTAGCTGGCTGTTCGCGGCCGCTTGGGCCTGCTGACGGTAGGCCGTCGGCGAGCAGCCCATAACTCCGCGAAACTGTCCCGAAAAATGCGCAAGGCTGATGTAGCCCAGCAAGCGGGCAATTGCCCCGATGCCTAAGGCCTTGTTGGTGAGCAGTTCCTGCGCATACTCTAAACGCTGCCCGGTAATGTAGGTAGTGAGGCTGCCACGGTGGTGTTCCACAAAAGCTGCCGCGAGCCGGGCCGGCCGCAGGTTGAGGCGCTGCGCCAGCACTTCCATAAAGGCCCGATGGCGCAACGCAGGCCGTTGCCGCAACAACTCGGCTACTCGCACCGCCAGGCAGCCCATCAGGTCGCGGGCCGGGTTTTCGAGCAAGGCGAAGCCGGCTACGGTCAAGGCGGCCCGCAGGCGGGGCCAGTCGAAGCCACCGGGCGGCACGGCAACGGTGGCCGCGCCCAGGCGCACGGCCAGCACCCGCAGGCCCAGGCGCTCCAGTTCCTGCCGCGCCACGCGGATACCACGCGGGCACACGATGTGCTTGATATAAAGCACTTGCGAGGCGGGCAGGGTGGGCACGATGAGGGCTAAGTCGCTCACTGACTACGGGCGTAATGGGTTGAGGTCGGCGGGTGGGGTCAGGGGCGGCACGTCCAGCTCCTGGGGGTGGGCATCGAGGCTGACATCACCGTGCCCGCGCCGGTACTGGGCCAGGGCTTTCTCGCCGAAAAGCCAGAACACCACCGGCGTTACCACGATGTCGAGCAAGGTGGACGAGAGCAGGCCGCCGAGGATGACGGTAGCCACGGGGTAGAGGATTTCCTTGCCGGGGGCATCCTTGGATAACGTCAGCGGCACCAGGGCCAGGGCCGCCACCAGGGCCGTCATCAGCACCGGCACCAGGCGTTCGAGGGAGCCGCGAATTATCATTTCCTGGCTGAATTTTTCGCCTTCGTGCTCTATTAGGTGCAGGTAGTGCGAAATCATCATGATGCCATTGCGCGAGGCGATGCCGGTGAGGGTGATGAAGCCCACCAGCGAGGCAATGCTGAACGTGCCGCCGGTGAGCAGCACCGCCACCACCGAGCCAATCAGGGCCAGCGGAATGTTCAGCATAATTTGCAGCACCAGGCGGCTGGATTTGAAGTGCGAGAACAACACCAGAAAGATGCCCGCCAGCGAAAAGAGGCTGAGCCAGCCGATTTTTTGAGAAGCCGACTGTTGGCTTTCGAACTGCCCGCCGTAGGTGAGGTAGTAGCCAGGCGGCAGCTTCACCTGCTGGGCAATGCGCTGGCGCACTTCCTGCACGGTGCTGCCCAAGTCGCGCCCGGCCACGTTCATGGCCACGGTGATGCGGCGCTGGGTGTTTTCGTGGTTCACGGTGTTGGGGCCGGGCTCGTAGCTGATGTCGGCCACTTCGCTCACCGGAATTAAGGCCCCGGCCGGGGTTTCGATGCGGGTTTGGGAGATGGTGGCGATGTCGTTGCGCTGGCTTTCGGGCAGCTTCACGATGAGGTCGAACCGCTTCTGGCCGACGAGAATCTGCGACACGACTTCGCCCTGAAACAGGGTTTGCAGGGTGGCCACCACCTGGCCGCGCTCCAGGCCGTAGGCGCGCAGAGCCGCGTCGCGCGGGCGCACCAGCAGCTGCGGAATCTGGACCTGTTTTTCGACCTGCAAATCGACCACGCCGGGCACGGTGCCGGCGGCGGCGCGGACCTGGGCGGCGTACTGCCGCAATTCCAGCAAATCATTGCCGAACAGCTTGATGGCGACCTGGGCCCGTACGCCCGACAGCAAATGGTCGAGGCGGTGGGAAATGGGCTGGCCAATGTTCACGTTCACCCCAGCGATGAGGGCGAGGCGCTGGCGCAGGTCGGCCAGGATTTCGGCGCGGGAGCGCAGCGGCCGACCGGCTTTTTTCAGCTCGGCTTCGGTTTTGAAGGCCACTTCAATTTCCGAGTTGTTCACCGATTCGGCGTGCTCGTCCAGCTCGGCGCGGCCGGTGCGGCGGGCGGTGAAGGCCACTTCGGGCAGCTTGAGAATCTGCTGCTCGCCCAGGGTGCCCAGCTTGTTGGACTCGGCCAGCGAGGTGCCGGCCGGGGCCGAGAAATTGACCGTCAGCGAGCCTTCGTTGAAGGGCGGCAGAAACTCGGTGCCGAAGAACGGCACCAGCGAGGCGGCCAGCACAAACAGCAGCCCGGTGGTAGTGAGGATGATTTTGGGGTGGCGCAGGCCCCATTGCAATAGGTTAGTGTCTTTGCGTTTGAGCCAGCGAATGAGCCGGCCCTCTTGCCCGGCTTCCCGAATCTGCTTCATGCCGGGCAGCAGGTAGTAGCACAGTACCGGCGTGACGGTGAGCGACACAAACAACGAGGCCACGATGCTGGTGATGTAGGCCACCCCCAGCGGCGCGAAAATGCGGCCCTCCATGCCGTCGAGCGCAAAAAGCGGCAAAAACACCAGCACCACGATGATGGTGGCATAAACAATGGAATTGCGCACTTCGGAGCTGGCCGCGTAGATGACTTGCAAGGCCGGTTTGGGCTGGGGCAGGTGCTGGTTTTCGCGCAGGCGGCGGAACACGTTTTCCACGTCCACGATGGCATCGTCCACCAATTCGCCGATGGCAATGGCCAGCCCGCCCAGCGTCATGGTGTTGATGCTGATGCCGGCAGCCCGGAACACCAGGGCCGTGACGAGCAGCGACAAGGGAATGGCCACCAGCGAAATGAACGTGGTGCGGACATTCAGCAAAAAGGCAAACAGGACGATGACGACCAGAATGGCCCCGTCGCGTAGCGCATCTTCCACGTTGCTGATGCTGGCCTCGATGAACTCCGATTGCCGGAACAGGCGGGGGTTCACGCGCACGTCTTTGGGCAGAGAGGGCTGTAATTCCAGCAACGCTTTTTCCACCGCTTGTGTGAGGCCCACAGTGGCCGCGCCGGGCTGTTTTTCAATGCTGAGGATGACGGCCGGGCGGCCGTTCACGCTGCCGTCGCCGCGCTTGAAGCGGGCACCGAAGGCCACGGTAGCCACCTGCCGCACCGTAATGGGCGAAGCGTCGCGATAGCCGACGACGATATTCTCAATGTCGGCCACCGAGCGCAGGCGGCCGAGGTTGCGGATGAGGACTTCGGAGCCGTTGCGGTCGAAGAAATTGCCGGTGGTGTTGAGGTTGGAGCGGCGCAGGGCTTCTTCTACCTGCGTCACGGTGAGGCCCACGGCGTTGAGGCGGGGCATGTCGAGCAGCACCTGGTACTGGAGGTTGTCGCCGCCGATAGGGATGACCTGGGCCACGCCGGGGATGCTGAGCAGGCGCTGGCGCACGGTGTAGTTGGCGAGCGTGCGCAGGTCGGCGGCGTTAGTGGTGGCGCCGCCACTCATGCCCACCAGCATAATCTGGCCCATGACCGAGG
>JANXUO010000186.1 GCA_025356245.1 Hymenobacter sp. | reverse complement strand
CCTGACCGGCTACGGCCACGAAGACACCCTTTTTGGCCAGCAGCTGGCCGCCGCCGCCGTGCCCCTGCGCCACCTCGACAACCCCGTGTTGCACGACGGCCTAGAACCGGCCCCTGTCTTCCTCGAAAAAAGCCACCAGGCGGTGCGCAACTTGGCCTACGTGCTCCGAAATAAGGGTTTGGGCACCGACTCGCGCCTGGCCCAGGTGGCGGCGCAGCTGTGGCGGCTGGGGCTGGCCGGGGCGGCTCGGCGGGCCCTGGCGGTGGCCGAGCCTGCCCTGCGCCGCAAGGTGCTGGGCGCAACCCCCAACTTGCGCGCTTTCGATTTGCTGAAGCTGGGTTGGCTGCTTGAGCAAATGCATGGATGAGTAAGTGCGCGAATTGTTGGCTATGGAAACGTCGGCAGGCGCAGTCCAACCAACAATTTGCTCATCCACGCATTCGTTCATCAACAAGACTCACCTGCTACGTTGCCGTTCGCCCGGCCCTACTTTTGCCCTCCTTGAAACCCATTCGACTTCTCGACCTCGCCGCTGAGCACGCCGCCTTGCAGCCTGCTTTGGGCCAAGCCATGCAGGCGGTGCTCGACGAGGCGGCCTTCATTCAGGGGCCGGCCGTGGGGCTGTTTGCCGAGGAGTTGGGGCAGTACCTGGGCGGCGCCCACGTAGTGCCCTGCGCCAACGGTACCGACGCCCTCACCCTGGCACTCATGAGCCTGGATTTGCCCGCCGGGGCCGAAGTCATCGTGCCCGCTTTCACCTACATCGCCACGCTGGAGGCGGCGGCGCTGCTGGGGCTGCGCCCGGTGCTGGCCGACGTGCTGCCCGACACCTTCAACCTCGACCCGGCGGCGGTGGCGGCGGCCCTCACGCCCCGCACCGGGGCCGTAGTGGCGGTTCATTTGTTTGGGCAGTGTGCCGATTTGGAAGCCCTGGCCGCCCTCTGCCAGCAGCACGGCGTGGCGCTGATTGAGGACAATGCTCAGGCCCTGGGAGCCACTTTCCGCTTTGCCGATGGCCGCGTGGCCCATGCCGGCGCGGTGGGCACGGTGGGCACCACCTCGTTTTTCCCCAGCAAAAATCTGGGCTGCCTCGGCGACGGCGGTGCCTTGCTCTGCGCCGACCCCGCCCGCGCTGCTCTGCTGCGCCAACTCGCCAACCACGGCCAAAGCCGGAAGTACCACCACCAGCGTATCGGCCTCAACTCGCGCCTCGATACCCTGCAAGCCGCCGCACTCCGCCTGAAACTACAGCAGCTGCCCGCCAACCAAGCCGCCCGCCAGGCTGTGGCCGCCCGCTACGATGTCGCCCTGGCCCAGGTGCCCGGCCTTGCCGTCCCGGCCCGCGACCCGCGCTCGACCCACGTTTTTCACCAGTACACCCTCACCTTGGTCGAGCCCGCCCGCCGCGCTGCGCTACGGGAGTTTTTGGCCCACCACGGCATCCCAACCATGATTTACTACCCGCTGCCGGTGCACGCGCAGCCGGCGTACGCCTATTTGGGCTACCGGGTCGGCAATTTTCCGGTGGCCGAGCAGCTGTGCGCGGCCGTGCTGTCGTTGCCAATACACCCACTGCTGACGGCGGAGCAGGTGGCGTTTGTAGGGGAGGGGGTGCAAGCGTTTTTTGCACAGAGCTCACGAAGTTTTCCCAAGAAAATTTGAGCCAAATTGAGTGCAACTCCGTGAATTCTGTGCGAGAGAAAACCCTGTTTCCAGAATGAATACCCAAGCTCCCGTCCGTTTTGCTATTTGCGGCGTTGGCCACATTGGCCGCCGCCATGCTGCATTGGTGGCCCGCCACCCCGAGGCCCAACTCGCGGCCCTGATTGACGTGCGGGACGACCTGCGCCCCACCCTGGCGGCCGAGTTTCCCGGGGTGCCGTTTTTTCTTTCGCTCGAAGAATACCTGCGCACCGGCCCGCCGGCCGACGTGCTCACCGTGGCCACGCCCAACGGCCTGCACGCCCCGCAGGCCGTGGCGGGGCTGCGGTCGGGCCTGCACGTGGTGGTCGAAAAGCCCATTGCGCTGCACAAAGCCGAGGCCGAAACCATCGTCCACACCGCCCTGCAAACCGGCCGGCTGGTGTTTGGGGTGATGCAGAACCGTTATTCGCCCCCGGCGGCCTGGCTCAAGCAGGTGTACGACGAAGGCCGGCTGGGCGAAATTTACCTCGTGCAGCTCAACTGCTTCTGGAACCGCGATGCCCGTTACTACCGCCCCGGCGGCTGGAAAGGCACCGCCGACCTCGACGGCGGCACGCTCTTTACCCAATTCAGCCACTTTGTGGACTTGCTCTACTGGGTATTCGGCGACGTGGCCAACCTCACGGCCCGCTTTCGCAATTTCAACCACGCCGGCCTCACCGCCTTTGAGGACAGTGGCCTCGTTGCCTTCGACCTCGTGCGTGGCGGCAGCGGCACCCTCAGCTACAGCACCGCCGTGTGGGACCGTAACCTCGAAAGCTCGCTCACCGTGGTGGCCGAGCGCGGCAGCCTCCGCATCGCCGGCCAATACATGGACAAGGTAGAATACTGTCACCTCCAGGACTACCAGATGCCCACGCTGCCCGCCACCAGCCCCGCCAACGACTACGGCCCCTTCCAGGGCTCGGCCGCCAACCACGTGCAGGTTATTGAAAACGTAGTGGACACGGTGTTGCGCCGCAGCACCGCCGCCACCAATGCCCTCGAAGGGCTGAAAGTGGTGGAGATGATTGAGCGAATTTACGCCTTGCGGTAAGGCAGGCGTTGTAACTTTAGACCATGCTGCACCCCTACAGTATGCGCCATGAAGCAGTGGTGACAATTATGTCAATACTGCTACTTTTTCTATTCCTGCCGACTGTGCAAGGGCAGGCGGCAAAGTTTGCTTGTACCTGTCCTGTTACTTATTTGAGCAGAACGAAAGCGGATGCAACCTTCCGGTTTTCCAATGGCAAGACGGTTGTGCTGTGCGGCTATAAAAATCCGGATACAAAGCCCGCCACTTATTCGGAATTCGTGCTGGCTGTTTGTGGGCAGCGGATAATAATTGGCTTCTGGGGTGCTTTATTGAATTGCCGACTTCAAATTAGGCAAGACACCTTGCTAGTCAATCGGCTAGAAAAATTATCGAACGGAAAAAATTTCGCATATCAGGAAAACGTATGGACAACTGAAAAAATATATTTTAACGGAGAAAAAGCAATTAAAAAATTATTGGTCAACAGGAAAATCAAGAATTATAATCAGAGCCAAATAAAAAGTGTGGTGAGGTCATACGAAACCGCTAGAGGAGAGCTTGACGAGCAGAAAATGGCTAACCAGCTTTTAATAGCTGCTATTTCGGGCGACCAGCACGCAAGGCGCTGCTTCAAAGCGTTTAAAAATAAATTTGGACTACTTGACAGTGATTTTGCGGAGGAATACAATGGATTGGTAACAATGCTAATGCTGTGGGACTCGAAGCAATAAATAAGCTTTGTATTTACCAGACAATAGCTACGTGTGGCAGTGCTGGTTTTCAATTCGCAAGTTCTCAGTTGGTGTAATCAAACACAAAGAGTAGTGAGCTCATTACTCATTATTCAACCCAAAAGTCTGATACGCAACGCCGCATGGTACCAGTAACCCAACCTAATACTCTGCGTCTGATTGCCTTGTGGGGCCTCAGCGAAGCGTTTTTGGGTGGCATTTTGCACGCGCTGAAAATGCCGCTGACGGGCTTGTTGGTGGGTGGGGCCTCGCTTATTCTTATTGTATTACTGGGGCAGGGCGGGGGGCGCGGCACGGTGCTGCGCGGGCTGTTGGTGGTGCTGAGTATCAAAGTGTTGCTGAGCCCGCAGAGCCCGCCTACGGCCTATTTGGCGGTGGCGTTTCAGGGGGTGCTGGGCGAGCTGCTGGCGGGCGGCCGTGCCCTGCCCCGGCTGCGGGGGGCGGTGCTGGGGGCCGTTACCATGCTGGAGTCGGCGGGGCAGCAGCTCTTCGTACTGTGGCTGCTGTATCAGAAGCCGTTGGCAGTGGCCTTCAATTCCTTTTTAGATAAGCTGCTGGGGGCCGGTACGCCGGGGTCGGCCCGGCCCGACTACGCGCTGTGGCTGGCGGTGGGCTGGTTGGGCGGGCACCTGCTGGCGGGGGCAGCCCTTGGTTGGTGGGCTGGAAGCTTGCCCGCCCGCCTGCCCCTTTTGGCTGCTGCGCACCCCGAATGGCACGTTACGGCTGCCCCAGCGGCGGCGGCGCTTGCCCGGCCCGCCAGGTCTGCGAGTCGGCGCTGGCACCTCAGCAGGGTGTTGTTAGCCATTTGGTTAGTTCTGGCGCTGGCTTGGCTTGGCAACCGCTTGGGCTGGTGGGGCGCTGGCCCTTTGGGCGAGAAGGGGCTGGCTGGCCTGCTGCTGCGCTCGGTACTGATTTACGGGGCCTGGGCGCTGCTACTGGCGCCGTGGCTACTGCAGAAGTTGCGCAACTACCTCAGCCGCCCCCGGGCGGGCCGTTGGGCCACCGATTTGGCCGCTGCGCTGGCGCTGCTGCCCAACTCGCGGCAGCTGGTGGCAGCTTGCTGGGCCCGCACCACCCAACGGCGCGGCCTGGCACGCCTGCGGCTGATGGTGCAGGTGCTGGCCGTGAATGTGGTAGGTGGTTGATTTTGGTTTTTGGTGTTCGGGTTTTGGTGCTGGAACGGGGTTAAGCCGAACACCAAAAACTCAGCACCCGATACCAAAGAACCAACGCCCAACAACGCCACCACGCACCTGCATCAATCTCTTCAAAACTATGAAAACATACTGCTTCGCCGGACCTATTCGCAGCGCCAAAACCACGCGGCTGGCCACTTGGGCTGCCAGTCAGCCCCACGCGGCCGGCCTGCTGATGCCCGATGCGCCCGAGGGCCGCCTATTTCGGGATGTGGCAACGGGGGCCGAGTGGCCCACTGCTGCGCCAGCTGGGGATAATAATCCGTTGGCTATTGGCCGGTTTAGCTTCTCGCGGGCTGCCTTTGCCCGGGCTGAAACCACCTTGCTGGCCGCCGCCGCCAACCCTGCTACCCGTTGGCTGCTCGTTGATGAGGTAGGCCCGTTGGAGCTACGCGGCGCAGGGCTGGCCCCGGCCCTGCGGCAAGTACTAGAACTAGTCCCGGCGGCGGGGTTCGACGTGGTGCTGGTGGTGCGCGAAGGCCTGCGAACAGCAGTGGCTGAGGGGTTTGGTATTTCGGAGTTTTCGGAGTTTGAGTTTCCGGCTGGCGTTACAAACGCCGTGTTGTCCTCGTAACGAAGTGAAATGCGAAAAACCAGGCGTTCGTTCGCAAAATACTTCGTGACGATTATACCTAAAAAAAACCGAAGAGGGTGGCGTTGATGCGCTCGATTATCTCACCCAAATCTTCGGGCTTGCGCAGGTAGTCCAGCTCGTTCACGTCGATGATGAGGTGGCGGCCCTCATACTGCTCAATCCACTTGTCGTAGTGCCCGTTGAGGTTTTTGAGATACTCGATGCTGATGCTGTTTTCGTAGTCGCGGCCCCGCGCCTCAATTTGGCGGATGAGCTTGGGCAAGTCGGCCTTCAGGTAAAGCAGCAAATCGGGGGGCTCGACGAGGTTTATCATCGAGTCGAATAAGGCCCGGTAGTTGTTGAAATCCCGGTCTTCGAGCATTCCCGACTCGTGCAGGTTGGCGGCGAAGATGTGGGCGTCTTCGTAAATGGTGCGGTCTTGAATGACGCCCTTGCCTTGGCGCTGCAACTGCTTGATGCGCTGCGTTTGCTGGAAGCGCCCGTTCAAAAAATATACCTGCAAATGGAACGCCCAACGGGGCATATCCTCGTAAAAATCCTTCAGGTACGGGTTGTCATCGACGTCTTCCAGAAAGACTTCCCAGCGAAAATGATGCGCTAACTTATGGGCCAGCGTGGTTTTGCCAGCTCCAATGTTGCCCACAATGGCAATGTGCATACCCGAGTAGTTTGAAGTGAACCCCAAAGGTATGAAATGCCGCCACGTATCGGATACCGGGGCGCGCTGCCGGTGCGTCGTGCCCCGGCCCGCTGCTACAATTTGTTGGTCACTTGGTCGCTTACCTGCCGGGCGGTGCGCAGGGTTTGAAATTCGCCTTGGTCGGTGCGAATGCTGAGGCGGTCTTCAAAGCTAAGGTCTTGGCGTACTTCCTCGTAGCGGGTATTGAGGCGGGCCAGCACGGCGGCGGCGTTGTCCCAGTTGGCGGGTTTCCACTGGCGGCGGTCGTTGCGTACTTTCTCGATAAAAAGGTCGTAGATGCGGGGCAACTCGCTGGCCCGCAACCGGGCCAGGGCCACGCCTTCGTGCAGAAAGTCAGACACCAGCGCATCTTCGGCAGCCGGGCGAGCAGTGCCGGGCCGAGCGGGAGCAGTGGTGGTGCGAGTGGCGGTACGCGGGGCCGGCAACGGCGTGGCACTCGGCCGGCCTGCGGTGGCGGGGCGGGCCACGGCAGGCGCTTCGGCGGCCGTTTCGGGCGCGGTGGCGGGTACTGTGGTGGTGCGGGTAGTGCGCTTAACGACGCGGCCCGTGACGGGGTCAAGCTCCTCAATTACTTCAACTACCTGTTGTTCGCCGTTGGCACCGGTAGAAGTTGCGGGCTGGGCTTGCGCGGGGCGCGAACCGGTTACGTCGCCGGGGCCGGGCTTGGTTTGGGCAAAAGTCGCCAGTGGCAGGGCCAACAACAAAACAGGAACGAGGTGCAGGGTCTTCATAAGGTTCAGGGCAAAAAAATGAGTGGGACGCAGCAGAATGGCACGCCTGTGCGCGGCCTTGGCAACCGACGTGCCAAGCCTACTATTCAACGCGAAATGCGTACAAAAGTGACCCGTGCCGGGCACTTGCGCTAAAACTTCGGCAACTTGGGCGCAATTTCGCGTTTTATTGTCAGATAGCTTCCATGAATTCTGCCCCTTCCGCCGCTGCTGCGCCCGTGCGCATCGTGCCCGCTGCCCTCAAAGACATTCCCGCCATCATTGCGCTGGCCGAGGCCACCTGGGAGCCTACCTACCGCTTCATCATCTCGAAGGAGCAGATTGACTATATGTACCGCGTGATTTACACGCCCGCCAGCCTGCGCCGCCAAATGCAGGACGAGCACCACACGTTTTTGGTAGCGCACCACGACGGCACCCCGGCCGGCTACGCCAGTTTTGGCCCGCTGCCCGACGAGAACGGGGCGAAGGTTTTCAAGCTGCACAAGATATACGTGCTGCCCACCCGGCAGGGCCAGGGCTTGGGCCTGCACCTGCTGGAGGCCGTGGAGCAGGCCGCCCGCAAGGTCGGCGGCACTTTCCTGGACCTGAACGTGAACCGCTACAACCCGGCGCTGGCCTTCTACGAGCGGCGCGGCTTCGAGCGCCAGCGCGAAGTGGACGTGGCAATTGGCCCCTACTTTATGAACGATTTTGTGCTGCGCAAGCAGCTGTAAGAAGCTGTTCAAGTTAGCGAAATTTGCTCAACCGTATCCAAGTCAATGTTTCGAGCAAAACAAAAGAGTTAGCAAGACATGAGACGTTAGACAGGAGACATGAGAACCGTTCCAGCGGGGGGCGTTTCCCTTCTCATG
>JANXUO010000171.1 GCA_025356245.1 Hymenobacter sp. | reverse complement strand
GTGCAGCGCAACAACTTGGTGGTGGAGCAGCAGAAAGTGCAGCGCCTCACCGAGTTGAGCCTGGCGCTGCTCAAGTTTCAGATGGGCCTGCCCCAGAGCCAGCCCGTGCAGCTCACCGATTCGCTGGGCGCGGCCGTAGTGGACGCCACCGCCCTGCGCCAGCGCCTCGGCGTGGCCGATTTTGCCAACGGTGGCGGCAACGGCGCGGGTGCCCTGCCCACGGCCCCAGCCAACCCCGCCAATGGCAACAACAACGCCGCCCAGCGCCAGCAAGACCAGCAAACGGCCCTGGGTGGGGCGCGGCCCAGCCAGGTGCAGGGTGCCGCCAATTACAACAACCGCATCGAGTTCAGCACCCTCGAAACCCAACAGGCTCTGGCCGGGCTCGACATCCGCAACCGCCAAGCCAGCGCCTACCCGCGCCTGCTGCTCACGGGGGCCTACGGCTTCTCGGGCTCGTCGAAAAACTTTGGGGAATTGTTCGCCTTTCGGGGACCCAGCTCGCGCAACGGGGCCGGCTTCCCCGACCAGAACTGGTTCGGCTTCGGCAACGTGGGGCTGAGCCTGCAAGTGCCGGTGTTTGATGGGTTTCGGCGCAAGTACCAGGTGCAGCAGGGCCACATTCAGCAGCAGGCCATCGAGAAGGGCTTCGAAACCATCCGCCAAAGCATTGATTTGCAGGATGCTCAAAGCCGCACCTCGCTCACCAACGCCCTCGATGTACTCGACAATCAAAAGGCCAACCTGGAGTTGGCCGGAGAAGTGGCGCGGGTGTCGCGCATCAAGTTCGACGCGGGCGTGGGCTCGAACCTGGAAGTCATCACGGCCGAAACGTCGCTGCGCGAGTCGCAAACCAACTACTACGCCGCGCTTTACGACGTGCTGGTGGCCAAAGTGGACCGCGACAAAGCCACCGGCGAGCTGTACAACAAACGCTAGCCTTTTCCCTCGTGGACGGCGACTGGCCGTCGGCTCCTTTTCCTTCTGAAAAAACACTTTTTGTATGACTTTCACTCTTTCAAAAGCCAGCGGCTTTCTCAAAAAAGCCATCAGCTATCAGCTAATAGCCATCAGCTTGTATTCGTGCGGCGGGGCCAAAGACCCCAAGGCCGAGCTGGCCAAGCTGCAAAAGCAGCAGGCCGAAACCCAGGCCAAAATTGCTGGCCTCGAAGCCACAGCCAAAGCTGCCGGTGGCCCCGCAACGGCCCAGCCAGCCGTGCCGGTTACGGCCATCAGCATTAAGCCCGAAAGCTTTACGAGCTACCTCGAAGCCCAGGGCCGCGTCGATTTCGACCAGAACGCCACCGTGCCCGCCCGCATGGCCGGCACCCTTACCAGTGTGCGCGTGGTGCGCGGGGCCCGCGTGGGCCGGGGCCAGGTGCTGGCCACCATCGACGCCAGCATTCTCGACGCCAACGCCGCCGAGCTGCGCACCCGCCTCGACCTGGCCCGCACCATCTACTTAAAGCAGAAAGGCTTGTGGGACCAGCAAATTGGCACCGAGGTGCAGTACCTCACCGCCAAAAACAACAAGGACGCTTTGGAGCGCAGCCTCGCCACCCTCAACCAGCAACGCGCCCTGTACAACGTGGTGGCCCCCTTTAGCGGCACCGTGGACGAGGTGCTGCCCAAGCTGGGCGAGGCCGTGGCCCCCGGTGCGCCAGTGGTGCGCCTGCTGAGCGGCGCGGGCGGTAAAATTGTGGCCGACATTTCGGAAAACTACGCCAGCAGCCTCAAGGCCGGCGACAAGGCGATGGTGACGCTGCCCGACCTCGGAGCCACCGAATACCCCACCACGGTGCGCGTGGTAAGCCGCAGCATCTCGGCCGTGAGCCGCGCCTTTGCCGTGGAGCTGCGGGTGCCCGCCGCCCTGGCCAACCAGCTGCGGCCCAACATGGTGGCCCAGGTGCGCATCCAGAACTACCAGCGCCAGGCCGTGCCTGTGCTCCCCGTTGATGCCGTGCAGAAAGACGAAACCAACAGCTTCGTATATCTCGTGGAGGGCGGCAAAGCCACGAAGCGCGTGGTGCAGACCGGCAAAACGTACAACGGCAAAGTTGAGATTTCGGCCGGTTTGAAGGCTGACGACAAAGTAATTACGGGTGGGTACCAGAATTTAGAAGCTGGGCAGGCAGTGAGTTTGTAGGGTGTTTGCGGGCTTTACCGCCTGGGGTTGGCCTCACCCCCTAGGCGGTAAGCGGCACATCAATTTGGAATCAGCTAACAGCCAACAAAATGCAAGAGCTAGAAAAAGAATTCAAGCCCACCTCCTGGGCCATCGATAACCGGACGAGTATCTACATCATCACGGTTATCCTCACCATTGCCGGGCTTTTCACCTACCTGAAGCTGCAGAAAGAGAAGTTTCCGGACATTGTGGTGCCGCGCATCATTGTGAGCACCATTTACCCCGGCATTTCGCCGGCCGACATGGAAAATCTGGTGTCGCGGGTCATCGAAAAGGAGTTGAAATCGGTGAACGGGGTGAAGAAAATTAACTCGACCTCGAACCAGGACTACTCCATCATCGACGTCGAGTTCAACACCAGCATCAAGGTGGAGTACGCCAAGCAGTTGGTGAAAGACGCCGTGGACAAGGCTCGCACCGACCTGCCCAACGACCTGCCCGCGCCGCCCAACGTGAAGGAAGTCAGCTTCTCGGAGTTTCCGATAATGAACGTGAACCTGAGCGGCAACCTGCCCCTGGTGAAGCTCAAAAAGTACGCCGACGACATTCAGGACCAGATTGAGAGCCTGCCCGAAATTACCCGCGTGGACATTGTGGGGGCCTTGGAGCAGCAAGTGAACGTGGATGTGGACCTGTACAAGCTGCAAGCGGCCCACCTCAGCTTCGACGACATTCAGGGGGCCATTCAGCGCGAAAACCTCAACGTGAGCGGCGGCTCCATCACGGTGGGCGGGCAGAAGCGGGCCGTGCGCGTGGCCGGGCAGTACGCCAACGCCGCCGACATCGGCAACATTTTCGTCAACAACGCCGACAACAACCCCATCCGCATCGGCGACGTGGCCGCTGTGACCGATGGCTTTAAGGACCGCGAGAGCTACGCACGCCTCGACGGCAAAACGGCCATTACCCTCAACGTGGTGAAACGCTCGGGCACCAACCTGATTGACGCTTCGGATAAAATCCACGAAATCATTAACCTCGACCAGCGCACTACGCTGCCCAAGGACCTCAAAGTCACCATCACCGGCGACACCTCGAACGATACCCGCGTCACGCTCACCGACCTGATTAACACCATCATTATCGGCTTTATCCTGGTCACGCTGATTCTCATGTTTTTCATGGGTACCACCAACGCCATCTTCGTGGGCCTGAGCGTGCCGCTGAGTATGTTTCTGGCGTTTCTGGTGCTGCCGCTGCTGGGCTTTTCGCTCAACATGATTGTGCTCTTCAGCTTCCTGCTGGCGCTGGGCATTGTGGTGGACGACGCCATTGTAGTTATCGAAAACACCCACCGCATCCACCACGACCACAAGGAGTTGAGTGTGGAAAAATCGGCCAAATTTGCGGCCGGCGAGGTGTTTGTGCCCGTGCTGGCCGGTACGCTCACCACGGTGGCCCCGTTTATCCCGCTGGCGTTCTGGCCGGGCATCATCGGCAAGTTCATGTACTACCTACCCATTACGCTGATTGTAACGCTTTTGTCGTCGCTCATCGTGGCCTTCATCATCAATCCCGTGTTTGCCGTGACGTTCATGGACCGCGAGGACCACGACGCGGCCGAAAGCAAGCGCCCGCCGCTCACGCGCAAGTTTATGGGCTGGATGGGGGTGCTGCTGGCCATTGCGGGCATCGGCTACGCGACAGGCTCCCCGTTCGTGGGCAACCTGACGCTATTCCTCGTATTTTTCATCTTCCTGAACCGCTACGTGCTGAACCGGGCCATTGCCTACTTCCAGCAGCGGATGCTGCCCGCGTTTCAGGACGGCTACGCCAGCCTGGTGGACTGGGCCGTGCACGGCTCGGGATGGCGGCAGGCGGGCATCATCGTTGGTATGCTGGGGCTGCTTGTGCTGTCGTTTGTAGCAGTCGGCATTCGCAAGCCCAAGGTGCAATTCTTCCCCAAAGGCGACCCCAAATTCATTTACACCTACCTGAAAATGCCGGTGGGTACGGCCGTGGAAGTGACCGACAGCATTACCCACGTGCTCGAAGAGCGGGTGTACGGCGTGATAACGCGCAATAACCCCGACGTGGAATCGGTGATTACCAACGTCGCCATCGGGGCCAACGACCCGCAGGAACAGACCGGCGCGGCGCAGTCGCACCTGGGCAAGGTAGCGGTGGCATTCAAAGAGTTGAGTGAGCGCACCGGCCCCAAAACCGGCACCTACATGACCCAAATCCGCGAAGTGGTGAAGGGCATTCCGGGGGCCGAAGTGACCGTGGACCAGGAGAGCGGCGGGCCACCCCAGCAAAAGGAAATTGCCATCGAAGTGACCGGCGACGACTACCAGCAGCTGGCCAAGCTCAGCAAGCGGGTGCTGCACTACGTCGATTCGCTGCAAATTCCGGGGGTTGAGAAGCTGCACTCGAACCTGGAAGACGCCAACCCCGAAATTGCCGTGCGCGTGGACCGCGAGCGGGCCAACCGCGAGGGCATCAGCACGGCGCAAGTGGGGCTGTTGGCCCGCACGGCCATTTTTGGGCGCGAAAGCAGCAAGTTCAAAACCGCCGACGACGACTACGACATCCAGGTGCGCTACGCCGATAAATACCGCAAAAACATTGATGCCCTGATGGATGCGCCCATCACCTTCCGCACCAACCGGGGCACGTTGCGCCAAGTGCCCATCTCGGCCGTGGCCGATTTGCGGTACGGCACCACCTACGGCGCCATCAAGCGCAAAAACCTCAAGAAAATCATCGTCATCAGCTCCAACGTCCTCACCAGCCAAGGCTATACCGGGGCCGACGTGGTGCCGCAGATAACGCAGGCCCTCGCGCGCTTCCGGGTGCCCGACGGCTACGCGGTGCGCATGGGCGGCGCGGCCGAAGACCAAAAGGAAACCTCCGATTTCCTGGGCCTGGCCCTGGGCCTGTCCATTGGCCTGATTTTCCTCATCCTCGTCACGCAGTTCAACTCCCTGGCCAAGCCACTCATCATCCTGAGCGAAATCATCCTCTCGATTATCGGGGTGCTGTTTGGCTACGCCGCCACGGGCATGACCATTTCCATCGTGATGACGGGTGTGGGCGTCTTGGCCCTGGCCGGCATTGTGGTCAAAAACGGCATTTTGCTGATTGAGTTTACCGACATTCTGCGCAGCCAGGGCATGCCCCTGCGGCAGGCCCTCATCGAAGCCGGCCGGACGCGCCTCAACCCGGTTATTCTGACCGCTACGGCGGCTATTCTGGGGCTTATCCCGCTGGCGGTGGGGCTTAACGTCGATTTTTACGAGCTGTTCAACTCCGGCCATCCGCACTTTTTCCTGGGCGGCGAGTCGGTCGTATTCTGGGGGCCGCTGGCCTGGACAATAATTTTTGGGTTGTCGTTTGCAACCATTATCACCCTGTTGGTAGTCCCGGTGATGTACCTCCTTAACGAGGAGATACAAGCCTACTTTGCCGGCCGCGACGTGGACGCCCCATGCTTCCGCAGTTAGCTGAGGATGAGAAAGAAGCCGCAACACCCGCCATCCTGGCCTGATGTTCGTCACCTTGGTGGCAGGCAATCAAGCTCCCCTCCCCCAGGGAGGGGATGTTCCAGCAAAGCTGGAACGGGGGAGGGATGGCGTTGAGACGTTGAAGTAGGTAACCGAAGTTCAACAAGAAAGCAAAGCGCAAGTCGTTCAACGACTCAACGCTATCCCTCCCCAGCTTTGGCTGTGCCAAAGCATCCCCTCCCTGGCGGGAGGGGAGTTTTGACCACCTTTCCTCCTAAGCCCCAACCCTATGTACACCCTCACCACCGTTGCCCCTTCTGCAAGCATCGAGCAGCAAGTATTTCGCATCATCAGCAAGCGCAAGGCCATTCGGGCCAGCCGGGTGCGCAAAACTGCCAGCCTCGCCCGCGACCTGCGCTTCGACACCGTGGACGTGGTGGACATCATCCTGGCTCTCGAAAACCAGTTCCACATCGTCATCCCCGACGAGGTGCCGCTCTTCACCGTAGGCGACTTCGTGCGCTTCGTGCGCGAGCACGCCACTGCGTAGAAAATTCAAGCGAACCAACACCAAAGAGCCCCGACAACTGGCAGTTGTCGGGGCAG
>JANXUO010000092.1 GCA_025356245.1 Hymenobacter sp. | reverse complement strand
CGCGAGTCTTTGCGCCAGTTGAGGTAGAAGGCGGCCGGATCGAGCATGGCGGGCTCGGCCCGCACGAGGGTGCCGTAGCCGGGCAATGCTTTGAGGAAACCGAGGTCGAACACGCCGATGTTTTTGCCGGCCATGGTCACGCTCACGCAGTCGTGCTTGTCGGGCCGAAAGCCGTGGGCCAGCAGGAACTCGCGCAATTGCGGCAGTAGCTCGGTGGGCACGCACAGCTCGGGGTTGGGCGTTTTTTGGGCCAGCTCCTCGAACAGACGGGCATTGAGGGCAATGGCCCCGGCCGTGCCCGCGTACTCGGGGTGGCGCACCACGCGGCGGAAGGCGGGCAGCTCGGCCAGCGGCAGCGGGTGGCGGCTGTCTTCGATGACGGCGGCCAGCTCCAGGATTTGGTGGCGGGCGGGGTTGGAGCCGGAGGTTTCGAGGTCGAGGGAAACGTAGCGCATGGAGCGGTTGTACGTAAGAAGACGACCATCGCCACAATGGCCCCACTTTCGGCCCCGCCCGTACCTTCGCCCCTATGTCCGACACCACTGCCGCCGCTCCCAAGAAGCTCTTTCTCCTCGACGCTTTCGCTCTCATCTACCGCTCGCACTTCGCGTTCAGCAAAAACCCGCGCATCAATTCGAAGGGCATGAACACGGGGGCCGTGCTGGGCTTCACCAACACGCTGGTGGAGGTGCTGCAAAAGGAGAAGCCCACCCACATCGGCGTGTGTTTTGATGGGCCCAAGAAGACCTTCCGGCACGAGCAATTCGCCGAGTACAAAGCCCAACGCCAGGCCATGCCGGAGGACATCGGCATTGCCCTGCCCTACATCAAAAAAATCATCGCGGGCTTCCACATTCCCATCCTGATGATGGACGGATTTGAGGCCGATGACGTGATTGGCACCCTGGCCCAGCGGGCCGAGGCCCAGGGCTTCGAGGTGTTTATGATGACGCCCGACAAGGACTATTGCCAGCTCGTGACGGAGCGCATCAAAATCTACCGGCCCGCCTTTATGGGCAACGCGGCCGAAATTCTGGACGTGGCCCACGTGCTGGCCCGCTTCGAGATTGAGCGCGTGGAGCAAGTGATTGACATTCTGGGGTTGCAGGGCGATGCTTCGGACAACATTCCGGGCATTCCGGGCATTGGCGAAAAAACGGCCAAGCTGCTGGTGCAGAAGTACGGCTCGGTGGAAAACCTGATTGCCCACGTGGACGAGCTCAAGGGCAAGCAGCAGGAAAACGTGCGCAACTTCGCCGAGCAGGGGCTGCTGAGCAAGGAGCTGGCCACCATCCACGTGAACGTGCCGCTGGAGTTTGAGGCCGATAAGCTGGTGCTCGACGCGCCCGACGAGGCCCGGCTGCGCGAGCTGTTCGAGGAGCTGGAGTTTCGGCAGCTGGCGGCGCGGGTGCTGGGCGGCGGCCCCGAGCGCACGCCGGCCGGCGTGGCCGCGCCGGGCAGCACGCCCACGCGGCGGCCCAAAGCGGCCGCGGCCGGGCAGGCGTCGCTGTTCGGGGCCGACGCCGACGGGGCCGTGGCCGCTGGGTTTGAGGAGGGCGAAACGGGCCACGCCGGGGCCGCCCACGGCCCCCGCAAGCGCTTGGCTGACGTGCCCTACCGCTACCACCTGATGGATACGCCCGCGCTGCGGGCCAGCCTGTTGGGCTTTTTGATGCAGCAGGAGGAAGTGAGTTTCGACACCGAAACCACCGGCCTCGATACGCTTACGGCGCGGCTCGTGGGGATGAGCTTTTGCTGGCGGCCGGGCGAGGCGTACTACGTGCCCGTGAGCCCCACCGACGCGGCGGCGGCCCAGGCCGTGGTGGACGAGTTTCGGCCGTTTCTGGAGAGCGTGGCCGTCCGCAAAATTGGCCAGAACATCAAGTTCGACCTCGGGATGCTGAAGCAGTACGGCGTCGAAATCGGCGGCGAGGTGTTCGATACCATGCTGGCGCACTACCTGCTGGAGCCGGATATGCGGCACAACATGGACGTGCTGGCCGAAACCTACCTGCACTACACGCCCGTGGCCATCACCGAGCTGATTGGTCCCAAGGGCAAAAAGCAGGGCACCATGGCCGACCTCAACCCGGCCCAGGTGACGGACTACGCCTGCGAAGATGCCGACGTGACCTTGCAGCTCAAGCATATTTTTGAGCCGCTGCTGGCCGCCCAAGGCCTGTTGGGTCTGCTGAATACCGTGGAAAACCCGCTGGTGCCAGTGCTGGCGGCCATCGAGTTCGAGGGCATTCGGATTGACTCGGGGGCCATGACGGAGTACTCGGCCGAGCTGCAAGGCTACATCGCGGAGCTGGAAACCCAGGTGTTTGCCGCCGCCGGGCAGTCGTTCAACATCGGCTCGCCCAAGCAGCTGGGGGAGGTGCTGTTCGATAAGATGGACATCGGCAAGGGCAAAATCAAGAAGACCAAAACCGGCCAGTACGCCACCGGGGAGGAGATTTTGAGCCAGCTGGCGGCCGACAATCCCATTGCCGGGCTCATCCTCGAATACCGGCAGCTCACCAAGCTGCGCAGCACTTACGTGGAGGCCCTGCCCCAGCTCGTGAGCGTCGTGGACGGGCGCGTGCATACCAATTTTAACCAGGCGGTGGCGGCCACGGGGCGGCTTTCATCCACCGGCCCTAACCTGCAAAACATCCCCATCCGCACCGAGAAGGGCCGCGAAATCCGCAAGGCCTTCGTGCCGCGCGACGGCAGCCACTTGCTGCTGGCCGCCGACTACTCGCAGGTGGAGCTGCGCATCATGGCCGATTTTTCGGGCGATGCGACCATGATTGAGGCGTTTCGGCTGGGGCAGGACATTCACGCCAGCACGGCCAGCAAGGTGTTTGGGGTGCCGCTGGCGGCCGTGGATGCGGAGATGCGGCGCAAGGCCAAAACCGTCAATTTCGGCATCATCTACGGCATTTCGGCCTTCGGGCTGGCCCAGCGCATCGGCATCAGCCGCAAGGAAGCCACCGAAATTATCGAAACCTACTTCGCCGAGTTTTCCAGCGTGAAGCAGTACATGGACGGGGCCATCAACCGCGCCCGCGAGCTGGAATACGCCGAAACGCTGCTCAAGCGCCGCCGCTACCTGCGCGACATCAACTCGCGCAACGCCACGCTGCGCGGCTTCACGGAGCGCAACGCCATCAACGCCCCCATCCAGGGCACGGCCGCCGACATCATCAAGCTGGCCATGATAAACATCCACCACTGGCTGCGCGAGGAGAAGCTCGAAACCCGCATGATTTTGCAGGTCCACGACGAACTGGTGTTCGACGCGCCGAAGGACGAAATCGCCCACATCACCCCCAAAATAAAGGAATTGATGACGACGGCGCTGCTGCTGCCCCGCGGCGTGCCGCTGGAGGTGGAAGTGGGCACGGGGCGCAACTGGCTGGAGGCGCACTGAGGGGGTACAATGAGTGAAGGAGCGAAGGAGTGAGTTGATAGCGGGCAGTGCGACACCTTGCGCTACCCAACTATCAACTCACTCCTTCACTCATCTACTCATTGGCCCTTACAGCGTGGTCAGCGTGGCGGTGAAGGTGGTGCTGGTGCCGTTGCCGTCGATGAGGGTGCCGCGCAATACCATACGGTTGGCGGTTAGCTCGAGGATGTCGGGGGTGCCGGCCGCGCCGGAGCCGAAAAGCGGCGTGGTGAGCAGGAGCTTGGCGTCGTTGCCGATGAGGTCCCAGGTGCCGGCGTAGCTCTGGGGGTCGGCGGACGAGCCCTTGCTGGGGCCTTCGTTCAACTCGGCGGTGCGGTCGTCGTTGAAGCGCAGATAATTGTCTTTTTCGTAGGTGTTGAGGGTGGCGTAGCCGTCGCGGATGACGCTGCCTTGCTGCGAGGTAAGAGCGGTGAGGCCCCAGCGCTTGTTCACGAGCAGGGCAATTTTCGGGCTGACGGCGGGCGTGATGGCTTGGGTGCTGTCGTCTTTTTTGCAGCCGGTGCTGGCCAGGGCCGCTACGCCCAGGGCGAGGTAGAGAAAGTTTTTCAAGGAAAAAAAGGGGGAAAAGAGGAAACGATGGGCCGAAGGTACGGCCTTCGGGCAGCGAGTAGGCCCATCCGAGCCGGCAGTAGGCCCATCCGACCCGGCAGTAAGAATATCCGACCCGGCAGTAAGGATATCGGACCCGGCAGTAAGGATATCGGACCCGGCAGTAAGGATATCCGAGTTGGCAGTAAGGATATCCGAGCCGACAGTAAGGATATCCGAGCCGACAATAAGCCCATCCGAGCTGGCAGGAGGCCCAGCGGAAGTGGCCGTGCGCTGGTTAGCTAAATCGTTGGTAGCTTGCGGGGCCGTAGCCCCGAGAGCACCGGTTGTTTTATCACCTTTTTTCTTGTTTCACTAATGGCCATGCGTTTCACCAAGGAGAATATGTTCACCGCTTCGGGCTTCGTGCTCGACTCGTTTGCCGCCGACCAGGCCGATTTCAGGGCCGTGTCGGACGACGATTTTAACGCGGCTTTTGCCACGCTGGCCCAGGCGGCGCGGCAGCAGGTAAAGGGGGCCACGGGCGGGGCGTTGCGTAGCGGCGGCACGGGCCAGGTCACTACCCGGCTCTACGCCAACCTGGATGCGCTGCGGCCGCTGCTCGACCGGCTCGACATCCGCCTGGGCCTGCTGCCGACGGCCGCCCTGACGGTGCCAGCCAAAAAATTCGGCCTCAAAACCCTGCGCGAGCGCCTCGGCGCCCGCGACGCGGAGGCCACCAGCCGCGGCCTCACGGTGCTGCTGCAAGCCATCGCCGACAACCTGACGGTCCTCAAAACCAAGGGCTACACCGCCGCCGAGCAAGCCCAGCTGGCTGCCCTGC
Source organism: Hymenobacter sp. (assembly GCA_025356245.1). Lineage (GTDB taxonomy): Bacteria > Bacteroidota > Bacteroidia > Cytophagales > Hymenobacteraceae > Hymenobacter. The sequence goes on along the minus strand of JANXUO010000092.1, from coordinate 10,618 downwards.
ACACGGCCATCGACGCCGACAACGCGGCCCAGAACACCGACCTCGACGCCAACATCGGGGCCACGGTGGTCGAGGATGCCGGCTACCGGGCCCTGGACAAGCTGCTGGGCAAAGTAATGCGCACCGGCCGCCTGCTCTACAAAACCAACAAGCAAAAGCGCCGGCAGTACGAGGTGGCGGCCATCCTCAAGCGGGTGCAGGCCGCCGGGCCAGCGGCGGGGGGCGGGCCGGTGTAACCCGCTTTTCCGTTTTTGAGCCGACCTTTGGGCCGCCCTCGCCTAACGCGGGGGCGGCCCTTTGCTATGTTGATGGATTCGTTTGAAGTCGAGAATTTCCGCAGCCTCAAGCACCTCAAGCTGGAGAAGCTGGCGCGGGTGAATTTGCTGGTGGGGAAGAATAATTCGGGGAAGACCAGTGTGCTGGAGGGGATGTATGCGCTACGAAATATCAGGCATGGTGAATGGCTCAAATCTATTGAAAAGGAACGCGGGATAGGTAAAGAAACGGGTGATTTTCGGCAACTGTTCTATGGTTTTGACGGGTCGATAAATGTACATTTGGCCGCTACCTACGCCCCAATTGATAAGACAACTCAAGGCGATGCACCGTTTTTAGATGCCATTTTGTCGCTAGTGCGAAGCCCGGCCGCTGATTGGTCTGTGAGGCGCGGAAATGAGCACACCACCAAGCGCTCCACCGCCAACGCATTGGGTATTGCCGTAAAACTCTCCAATTCACTCATACCCCAACCCATACTTTTTGATTTGCGCCGGGCTGATGACAGCGATATGTTTTTTATTTCCATTTCGCCGGACGCAGAAATTTTTTTGAATAACCCGGTTTTGCTTCCTCGTCATCAAGGGACGGAATTGATTACCACTTCCATTGACCGCCTCTTATTGAGTCAAAAGTTGGAAGGTCTAAAAATTTCCAAACAAGAGGAGCCTTTACTTCGAGTTATGCAGCAAATTGACCCGCGTATCAAACGCATTGAGTTGGTGAGTGGCGGGCAGATTTACTTGGATGTAGGTTTTACAAGTCTGACGCTTCTGAACTTGATGGGTGAAGGAATTCAGCGCCTTTTGGATGTCGCCACTGCCATTGCCCAAATGGCCGGCGGGGTTGTCCTCATCGACGAAATCGACAACGGCCTACACTACTCGGCCCTGCGCATCCTCTGGAAAGGCATCCTGCAAGCGGCCCGCGAGTACGACGTGCAAATTGTGGCCACCACCCACAGCGCCGAGGCCCTGCGCCACCTGACGTGGGTGCTGAACGAGGAGGAAAACGCCAGCTACCGCGACGATGTGGCGGCCTACACCCTCATCCGAGCCAAGGACGACACGGTACGGAGCTACCGCTACAACTACGAGCAGTTGGAATTTGCGATGGAACACGATATTGAAGTTCGTAATTAGCGGCGATTATGAAAATCAACGTGTTTGTAGAGGGGCAGGAAGACCAGGAACTCGTGGCGTACTTGTTGACAAGGCTCGGCAAGGTAACTGCCTGGCAAGAAGCTGGCAAAGCTTTTAAGGGGACTACGGCTGCTGGCCACGAGGTAAGCCTGAACATAACCAACGGTTGGGGAAGTCTGGTGAGCGGTAACCTCTTTCCCGAATTGAGCCAGTCGGCGGAAGACGAGGTAATGAACCTGGTGGTGTACGATGCTGACAGGCCCGGCCCTCAGCAGGGTGGAACCGTAGAGCGGCGTACTCAACTGCTGAAAATTCAACAGGATAATAACCTCTTTTTTGAGTTGTTCCTGCTGCCGACAGATGCACAGGATGGTCAATTGGAGGATTTATTGCAGCTTCTCATTCCCGAGGTTCATCAGCAAGTGACGGATTGTTTTTCGAGCTACGAAGCCTGCGTCCGGCAACTGCGTATGCCGGATGGCACTGCATACAACACGCCCGTCGCTAAATCACGCATTTTTGCTTATCTGGAAACGCTGCCGCTGGTGCCCGAAGAAGAGAAACGTCTGGATAAAAAGCGCAACACGAAGTTTTTCGACAATCCGTCGTACTGGAATCTTGAAGCCCCAGCGGTGCAGCCACTCCGCGCTTTTCTTGACTTCCACATTCAATAATCATGAAATACCTTCCCCTCGCTGCCTTGGCGCTCCTCCTCACCGCCTGCGACAGCACCCCGCGCGAGCGCCAGGAAATGGCCCGCAAGGAGTTGAAAAACCTCGATACCCTGGCCCGCACCGGGGGGCAGCGCCTAGCGCGGGCGGCCAAAAAAACCGCCGCCTACGACGCGGCCAACCGTGCCCGCCGCGCCCAGCCACTCGATGCGCGGCACCAGCAGCAGGTGTCGGCGCAATTGCTGGGGCCGTTTGCGGGCAATTTGGCGCGGCTCACGCCCGAAACCATTGCCGGGGCCTACGGGCAGTTGCTCCGCGAAACCCGTGCCCGCCACGCGGCCTGGACCCTGCGCGACTGGGACTACGCCCGCGCTACCTACCGCGCCCTCAACGCCGAGCTGCAGCGCCTGCGCCTCGACCTGCCCGCCCGCGAGGAGCTGCGGGTGCGCGCCCGGCAGGCCGAGTTTGTGGCCCTGCAAGCCACCCGCACCGCCGACGACCTTGGCAGCGCCGTGAAGGAAAAGCAGCGGTAGCGGTTAGCCAATGCCGAGCCGCGACGGGTTGCGTTGCGGCACAACCAGCGCTTGGCGGTATTCGTGTCCACGAACCAGGGAGCGGCGAGGCAACCGTGCCGTTGCCGGGCGCATCTAGGACGTCCGTCGGGCTGCTGCTGGCCCGTGGTGCTGCTTTGCTGGTTTCATGAAAAAACTGCTTTTATTGTTGCTGTCGCTGCTGCCTGGGGCCGCCGGCTACGCCCAAACGGCCCCGGCCGCCGCCACGCTCACCGCCCTGATGCAGCGCGCCGGGGTGCCCGGTATGCAGCTGGTGTACACCCACGGGCGCACGGTTTGGGCGTACGCGCTGGGCCAGCGCACGGCCGGCCAAGTGCCCGCCGTGGATGCGGCGACCACCTTCGAGGCGGCCTCGCTGGGCAAAGCGGTGGAAGCCTACGTGGCGCTGCGCCTGGTCGACTGCGGCGTGCTCGACCTCGACCAGCCGCTGCTGCGCTACGCCCCGTATCCGCGGGTGCAAGGGGCGGCCGGGGCCCGCAACATCACGGCGCGCATGGTGCTGGGCCACACCACGGGCCTGCCTAACTGGGCGGCCAACCCCACCGGCCCGGAGTGGAAAACCACGCCCCTGCGGCTGAAATACGCGCCCGACAGCTGCTGGAACTACTCGGGCGAGGGGTACGTGTGGTTGCAGAAAACGCTGGAGCACCTCACCGGTAAGTCGTTTGAAACGCTGGCGCGGGAAGAGGTTTTTGGGCCGCTGGGCATGGCGCACAGCAGCTTTGTGTGGCCGCAACGGGCCGCCGCCAACGCGGCCTCGGGCCACGACGAAAAAGGCCAGCCCGTGCCCATCAGCCACTTCGGGCAGGCTTACGGCGCCTTCAGCCTGCTGAGCACGGCCGCCGACTACAGCCGGTTTTTGCAGGCCCTGCTGCGCGGCCAGGGGCTGAAACCCGCCACCGCCCGGCTCCTGCGCACGCCCGCCAACGAGGCCCGGCGCTGCGGCACGCCCGCCACGGCCACCGACCCGTTTGTGGCCTGGGCCTGCGGCGTGGGGCTGGCCACCACCAGCCGGGGCCTGGCCCAGTGGCAATGGGGCGACAACGGCCCTTTCAAAAGCTTCTACCTGACCCTGCCCGGCACCGAAGAAAGCCTGGTGTTCTTCACCAACAGCGCCAACGGCCCGAAGCTGACCGACGACCTGTTACACCTGTTTTTTGGCCCCGGCGACTACCGGGCCCCGCAATGGCTGGGAGACTAACGGCCGTCCGTTGCCGGTCCAAAAAAGCTAGTCGCCCCAGTAAATAGTGAACGTGGTGCCCACGTCCACGGTGCTGGTTACGTCGATGTGGCCGCCGGCCTGCTCCACGATGCGGTTGACGAGGTAGAGGCCCATGCCGGAGCCCTCCACGTCGGGGTGGAAGCGGCTAAACTGCTGAAAAAGCTGCGGCCCTACCTTGGCCAGGTCGAGCCCCCGGCCGTTGTCGGTGAAGACGAGGACGGGGTTGCCAGTGCCGGGGTGGGGGGCGCTGCTGACGCGGATGCGGGGCGGGCGAGCGGGGTCGGCGTACTTGAGGGCGTTGCTGATTAGGTTAAAAAACACGCTTTGCAGGTGGCTGCGCACGGCTTGTAGCCGGGAGCAGGCTGCAAAGTTGACCACGATTTCGGCCCGCAGCCGGGCGGACATGTCTTGCAGCGAAGCCAGCACTTCGTCGGTGAGGGCGAGCAGGTCCACGGGTTCCATTTCCTGCACGCTGATGGGGCGCTGCACCCGCACAATGGCCCCAAGGTCGTCGATGGTGGTGTAAATCTGGGCCAGGGCGCGGTCGAACATGGCCAGCAGCTTGGGCGCTTCGGGGTCGGCAAAGGCGGCGGTGCGGCGCAGCTCCTCAAATATGCCCGCCATGTTGGTTACCGGCTGTTTGAGGTCGTGCGAGGCCGTGTACACAAAGTTGTCGAGGTCGCGGTTGGTGCGCTTGAGGCGGGTGTTTTGCTCCACCAGCAGGCGCTGGCTGCGTTTCTGGTCTTCGATGTCGGTGTTGGTGCCGTACCAGCGCAACACGGGGCCGTTGGGGGTGCGGCGGGCCTGGGCCTGGGCCAGAAACCAGCGGTACTGGCCGTCGTAGCGGCGCAGCCGGAACTCGGCTTCGTAGTAGCGGCCTTCGGCGAGGGCGGCCCCCCACCGCTCGGTGGCTTCGGGGCGGTCGTCGGGGTGCAGGTAATCGAGCCAGCTGGTGCCGGGGCTCTGGGCGGGGTTGACGCCGAGGTAGGCGGTGGTGCGGTGGTTGTAGAAGTCGAGTACGCCGTCGGGGCCGGCCGTCCATATTTGCTGAGGCAGGCTTTCGGCCTGGATGCGCAGCTCAGCTTCGCTGTTTTGCAGGCGTTCTTGCAGCTCGTGTTGCTGCTGTACGTCGGTGCTGGTGCCGTACCAGCGCAGGAAGCGGCCCTGAGCATCGTGCTGGGCCACGGTGCGGTGCAAAAACCAGCGGTAAGGGCCGCCAGCGTAGTGGCGCAGGCGGCTTTCCATGTTCAGCTCGGCCCCGGCGGCCAGCTGCTGGCCAAAGTCGGCGAGGGTGCGGTCGAGGTCGTCGGGATGGATGAGGACGTTCCAGCCCTGCCGGGCCAGTTCGGGCACGTCGAGGCCCGTAAAGTTGGTGTAGCGCTGGTTGACGTAGCTGGTGGTGCCGTCGGCCTCCACGGTCCACACCAGCTGCGGGATGGTTTCGGTGAGGGTGCGGAGCTGGGCCTCGCGTTCGGCCAGCTCGGCCTGGGCCTGGCGCAAGGCCTGAATGTCGACCGTGGAGCCGTACCAGCGCTGCACTTGGCCCGTGGCCGGGTCGAACTGCGGGGCCGCGCGCGTGAGGTGCCAGCGGTACTGCCCGTCGTGGCGGCGCAGGCGGAGTTCGGTCTCAAACGGGCCCATTGCCCCGGCGGCGGCCTGCCCGAAGCCCGGCTCCAGGCCGGGGGCGAAGGCGGCGTACAGGCCCGCCACATCGTCGGGGTGAATGGCCTGCATCCAGTCGCGGACGGGCTTGAAGGTGGCCGCGTCCTGGCCGGTGTAGGCCAGCCACTGAGGCGAGAGGTAGGCCATGGAGCCATCGGGGTAGCTTTCGTAGGTAATCAGCGGCAGGCTTTCGGTGAGCAGGCGCAGGCGCTGGTTGGTGGCGTGGGCGGCGGCGTGGGCGGCTTCGGCCCGCTGGCGGCTGCGCACCTGGCCCGTCACGTTGAGGCCGTAGGCCAGTACTCCGCCGATGGCGTTGTCGGCTCCGCGCAGGGGCACAAATCCGTAGTTGTTGAACACCTCGCCCAACTCGCCGGTGGTGGGGTCTTGCAGCTCGCTGCGTTCCTCGTAGCCCAGCACGGGCTGGCCGGTGTCGCGCACGCGGGCCAGCAGGTTGGTGTAGCCCTGAGCCGCAATTTCGGGCAGGCAATCGGCCACCCGGCGGCCCACCTCGGCCCGGGGGCCCATGCCGGTCCGAGCCATTGCCGACAAAAAAGTAAAACGGAGCTCGGGGCCCTCCACGGTGCTGATGGTAAGGGGCAGCTGGTTGAGAATACTCGTCAGCCGCGTTTCCTGGGCTTGCAGCGCGGCCTGGGCCTGCTTGAGGTCGTCGATGTCCAGGCTCGAGCCAAACCACTGGCGGGGGCGGCCCGCAGCCTCGGCTTCGGCCAGTGGCTCGGGTTGGCCCTGGCTGGCAAACCAGCGGTAGTGGCCGTGGGCCCCGCGCAGGCGGAAGTTGTAGCTCCAAGCCGTGCCCTGGGCCAGGGCCGCGCCAAAGGCTTCTGCCACGGCGGGCAAATCGTCGGGGTGGATGAGCGCGGGCCACGCGGCGTTGATGTCGGTCTCGGGGGTCAGGCCCGTGTAGGCATACCACTGCGGGCTGATGAAGATTATGGTCCCGCTGGCGTCCACAGCGAAGCCGGTGCTGGGCTGGCTCTCGGCCAGGCGCAACAGGCGTGCGGCCCCAACCTGGGCGGTGACTTCGGCGGCGGCCTCGCGGGCGACCTGGGCCTGGGCCTGGGCCGCGTACTGCTCCGTCAGGTCGAGGCCCGTGAGCAGCACACCATCAATGGCACCGGTGAGGGTACGGGTGGCTTGCAGCGAAAACTCGAGCAGGCGCGGAGCCGCGCCGGGGGGCGTGTGCAGCGGCTGCACTTCGGTGGGCTGCCCGCGCCAGGGCTGCCCCGTGCGGTATACTTCGTGCAGGGCCGCCAGCAGGGCCGCGTCGGGCGCGGGCCGGGCCAGGCGGACGGGCTGCCCCAGCGATTCGGCCCCGATAAAGTCGCGGCTGCGGGCCGAGGCGTAGGCCAACACTAGGTCGGGCCCGCGGAGCAGCAGCAAGTGCAGCGGCAGTTGGTCTAGGGCATGAAGCAGCTCCGGGGCGGACGGCAGCGCGGCGGGTTGGGCGGCAGGCATAAACGTGGAAAGGCCCGGTAGGAAAACCCTGGAAAAGTAAAGCTACAAATGCAGGCAGGAAGTGCGAACAAATGCGGACTTCCGCTTCCGGTTTTTGCAAGTGTACTACTCTTGCCTTAGCAACTGCGGAAACGCCTTGCGCACGTGGTCCACTTTTTTCTGCGACACATTGCTGATGTATGGGTTTTCGGGGTGCAGGCGGAAGTAGCCCTGGTGGTAGTCTTCGGCGGGCCAGAACTTGGCCAGCGGCACTACTTCGGTCACAATCTTGTCGCCATACTGCTTCGAGGCGTTGACGCGGACGATGGTGGCTTCGAGGGTTTTTTTCTCCTCCGGGGTGCGGTAAAAGGCCACCGAGCGGTACTCGGGGCCCACGTCGTAGCCCTGGCGGTTGCGCTGGGTGGGGTCGTGGCTGGCCCGGAAGAAGACGTCGGCCAGGGTTTGGTAGCTAATGACTTTGGGGTCGTAATAAATCGCCACGGCTTCGGCGTGGCCCGTGGTTTTGTCGGCTACTTCTTCGTAGGTGGGGTTGGCCTTGGTGCCGCCGGCGTAGCCGCTTACCACTTGTTTCACGCCTTTTAGCTGCTCAAAAGCCTCTTCCTGGGCCCAAAAGCAGCCGCCGGCAAACGTAGCCTGAGCCAGCCCGGTGGTGTTGGCCGGGGCAAAGCCGGCCGTGGAGCGCGGCGGGCTTTGGGCCTCGGCGGGCTGCCCCGACCCGCAGGCCACCAGCAACAGGAAGGCGGCCAGGCCGGCCACCGATTGCGTAAACGAACGCAGGATATTTTTCATGTTTTTCATGGCAGGGTTGACGAAATAGTGCTTCTGCCCTTACAACACGGCAGCCGCACCAACGGTTGGCAGCAGGCGTCTGCGGCCCGCTTGGCCTGTATACCTAACGAAAACAAAAGCGCATTGGCTTGCGTTGCGCCGCGGGTTTTTTAAAATCTGCGGTGACTACTTGGTTCTTTTGCCCATGCTTACGTACTTTCCGCAATGAGGCATTCTCCTCCCGTCCGAACCTGTGTTGCTGATGTTGCCCCTGCTCCTCGAAACTCCCCACCTGAACATTGCGGACAATGCCCCCGCCCGTTGGATTCATGCCGACTGGGGCGGCGTCCAAAACATGGCCACCGTGCAATTCGGCGGCGGCGAGCTGGTACGCCTGTTGCAAGCCCAGGGCTACCAAAAAGTCCTTAACGACAACACCCGCGTAACCACCATGTGGAGCGAAGCCGCCGAGTGGGCCGGCCGCGACTGGTTTCCGGCGATGTATGCCGCCGGGTTGCGCTATTTCGCCTGGGTGTATCCAACCGACATTTACGCCAGCCTCTCCGTCGACCTGACCCTGCAATTCGTCAGCGGCGGCACCAAAATTGCCACCTTCGGGAACCTGCCCAAGGCCCAGGAATGGCTGGCCGAGCAGTTGTAGGCAGGGCATCTTTGTTGTTCAAAATAATTCCGGGTGTTGGGTTTTTTGGTGTTGAGCCGATGAAATTCAACGCCTAAAACCGAACACCCAACACCGAATACCGAACAGTTCAGCGCTATTGCCCGGGGTTGCGAAACGGGTGCCCGCTCCGCGCCAGCCGCTCCACGAACTGCACGGCGCGGCGGGCGCGGGTTTCAGGCGTTTTGGCTTCGGCTACGTGCCGGGCCATGGCGCGTTTCATGGCGTTGTTGAGGGGCTGGTAGGCGGTTTCTGCCTCGGACCAAGCGGCCAGGGCCTCGGCCAGCTCGTCGGGCAGGTCGATGTGGTCGGGGGCCGGGTCAGCTTCCATTTGCACGTCGAAAACCTGCCCGATGCGCATCTTTAGTTGTTCGCAGAGCGTTTTGCGCAGCATCAGGTAGCGCCCACCGCCGGGTTGCGGCAGCAGGCCCAGGCGCTCGCGGTGGGCGCCCACGTGCAGCACCACGCGCTTGGTGCCGGGCGGCAAGGCAGCCAGCACTTCGGCCGGCACCCGCACTATTTGGGTAGGCATAAAGCTTGGCCCACCCGGCTCAAGCAAGGCACAGAAGGGAATGGGTACGTTCATGCCAGCAAAGGAAACCGATGCGCGGCATTGGCGGTTACGGTGCGGCACCGGGCACTGCCGCCCGGTGCTTTTGCTACGGACTTCTTCCCGCATGACTATGAAAGTCGAAATCTGGTCCGACCTGGTTTGCCCGTTCTGCTACCTGGGCAAGCGCCGCTTCGAGGCGGGCCTTGCCCAATTTGCCCACCCCGAAGCCGTCGAAATCGTCTGGCGCAGCTTCGAGCTGGATGCCAATACTGCGCCTCAGCCCGGCCAAAGCGTTTTTAGCCATATGGCCGAGCGCAAGGGCATCAGCCTGGCGCAGTCGCAGCAAATGCACGCCCAAATGGCCGCCGCCGCCGCCCAAGCCGGCCTCGAATACAACTTTGACCAAGCCGTGCCTGTCAACACCTTTCTGGCGCACCAGCTGCTGCACTTCGCCGCCGCTCACGGCGGCCAAAACGAAGCCAAAGAGCGCATTTTCCGCGCCTACTACACCGAGGGCCAGCACATCGGCGACCTCGAAACCCTGGTGCAGCTTGCCGCCGAGCTTGGCCTCCCCGCCGCCGAAGCCCGCCAGGCCCTGACGGCCCAAACCTACGCCCCCGCCGTGCGCCACGACGAGTACCAGGCCCGGCAAATCGGGGTTCGGGGCGTTCCCTACTTCGTTTTTGATGATAAATACGTCGTCTCCGGAGCCCAGCCCAGCGAGGTGTTTGCCGAGGTCCTCCAAACCGTGTGGCAGGAGCGCCAGCTCGACGCCCCATCGGCGGCCCAAGGTGCTGCCTGCGACGTGGACGGCTGCTAGCCAGTAGCTTGTATGTGTGATTTTCAGTAGCAATGCCAATCACCAAATGCCAAGCATTGGAAAAGCGCCAAAAGTTACGTGCGCAGCATGTGGATGTGCGCAATGCCGTCTTCTTCATACGCCTCGCCTACTTGCTCAAAGCCAAAGCTGGCGTAGAAGCGTTCGAGGTAGAGCTGGGCTCCTATGGCAACGGGTTGGCTGCCAAATAGGGCCGTGCAGTGGGCCAGAGCCTGGTTCATCAGCTCGCGGCCCAGCGAGTAGCGGCGGTAGGCGGGGGCCACCAGCACCCGGCCAATGCTCACCTGGGCGTAGCACTTGCCGGCGTCGAAGAGGCGGGCGTAGGCCACCAGCTCGCCGTCGTCGTTGTGGCCCAGCAGGTGCAGGGCGTCCAGGTCGCGGCGGTCAACATCCTGGTAAGCACATTTTTGTTCCACCACAAATACTTCGCAGCGCAGGCGCAGCAGGTCGTATAAAATCAAGGATGGAAGTGCCTCGAAAGGCAGGCAGTGCCAGCGGATGGTCATGGTGGCAAGTTACGGAATGGCGGTGATTGAAAACGGCGAAATGCTCGCCGCCGCCGGTTGCCCTTGCTGCGCACCGTTCCAATAGCAAGTAACCAGCTTCCAAAAATCGTTGCGTGCGTACGCCAGAAGTGCATAACAGACTCTAGCCCCTATTTTTTGAAAAATGCATCAAAAAATAGGGTAGAGAATATGGCAACCCCCCGGTTGTGAATAGTTTGGATTTACGGTTTTGTTTCTGCTCTGGGGTGCCGACCGG
>JANXUO010000061.1 GCA_025356245.1 Hymenobacter sp. | reverse complement strand
AACCGCCCGGCGCAGCTTACTTAACAACACGACCGACAGCTACTGAAAGCAAACGCAAAAAAGCCCCTTTCCAGTCCGGAAAGGGGCTTTTTTGCGGGTTAGCAACCGGGGCTACTTGGTGGTTTTTTTGACGGTAGTGCTGGTTTGATTGGCCTTGTACCGCATATCGGGGGTGCCGTCCTTTTTCATGGGGCCGGCCCCGCTGCTCATCTTGGTTGATTTGGTGGCCGTGGTTTTGGTGGCGGTGGCCATCTTGGGGGCGGCGGCCGTAGTCTTGGTGGTTGCGGCAGCCATTTTCTCCGTTTTCACGGCTCCCTTTTCCGACTTCACGGCCGACTTTTCCGTTTTTACGGTGGCGCGGGTGGCCGCCGTGGCGGGCATCCGTTCGGCTTTGGTGGCCGTGGTGCTCATCTTGGATGAGCTTTGCTTTGTGGTGGTGGTTTGGGTGCCCGCAACGGGCATGGTGCTTTGGGCCGATGCCGCCGAGGCAGCTAATAGGCTCACGGAGAGGAATAAAGCAAAAATGTGTTTCATGGGTAAAAAAACAAGAAGGTGAAGTAGTGCGTGCTGACTGCCATCCGACAGCCCAACGCGGCAGAAATGTAAGGATTTTTTAGTTAGACGCTGCCACTGTTGGGCATTGCTGTCGCGCCTGCTTTTTGGCGTTGATTGCCGAACTGACCCCGGCGATGAAAAACAGTGGGGAAGCAGTCGTGCGAAGTGGAGATGAGTTCGCCGGGGCCAGTGCCTTCCGGTGCGGGTGTTATTTTCGGCTGAAACAGGCGCTACATTTGCCCGCTACGCAGTAAAGCGCATTCTCCACGCGGGCAACCCGCCGGGCGTGTTCGACAACCCGACCATACCACCCGCACGCGGCTGGGACGCAACGGCAGGAAACCCGTCATCGACCTGGCCAATTTCCTAAAAAAACCCTGGCTACTTTTCGCCTGTCCATGAGACGTTTGCTCCTGTTGCTGCTGCTGCTCGTCGGCGAACCGGCCTTCGCCCAAGCCCCGGCTGGGCTGCCCATCACCCGCCTGCCCGCCGGCGGCCTGCTACTTAACGAAGGCTGGCGCTACCACCTCGGCGACAACCCCGCCTGGGCCCGGCCCGACTTCGACGAGAGCGGCTGGGACACGCTCAACCCCACCCGGCCGCTGCGCCAGCTACCCCCCCGCCTGCGCGCCGGCATCAGTTGGCTGCGGCTGCGCTTTCGCCTCGGCGACAGCCTGCGGCAGCGCCAGCTACTGTTAAAAGCCAGCAGCCGCGTGGGTGCCTGGGAGTTGTACCTCAATGGCAAGCTGGTGCAGCGCAACGGGGTGCTGCATCCCGACCCCAACCGGGTGCGGCCCAACGGAGACTTTTTGGAACTGGTCGAAGTGCCGGGAGCCGGGGGGCCGGCCGAGCTGGTGGTGGCTATCCGATTTGCCTACTGGCACCCGCTACTGCTGCCCCCCACTAGGCTGAATGGGCTGCACACCCTGCGCCTGCTCGGCCGGTCCCAACTCAGGCAGGAGGAAACGGCATGGGCTACCGAGGGCGTCGCATTTTACGCCATAGGGGGCCATCATGGGGCTGCTTATGCTGCTGCACCTGGCCTTTTTTCGCTACAACCCCGCCCAGCGCGCCAACCGCTACTTTGCCTTCTACGCCGGTTGCCTGAGCCTGGGCGCGGTAGGTTTTTATTACAGCAGCCGGTTGCCTTTTCCCACGCTCGGACTTAGCCTCAGCTTTGTGGGCGTGGCATTTGCGCTGGTGGGCTTGAGCGGCCTCTGGACCGTACGGGCGCTCTATGCTTTGTTCGGCTTCCGGCCCGGCCGCCTCTACCGGGGCTTGTGGATAATCTGCCCCGGCCTGATAGCGGTTTCGGTGTTGCTGCTCCAGAGCGGCGAGGGTTTTCTGGCCTTCCTGGCCGCCGTCCTGCTGGCCACGGCCGAGCAGCTGCGCTTGGTCTTCCGAGCCCTGCGCGAGCGGCGGCGGGGTGCCCGCATCATTGGCGTGGGCTTTGGCGTGGCCTTGCTGACCCTGCTGCTAATCGTGGGGTTGCTGCTGGCAGGCACCCCAGCACCGTCGTGGCTGAATATGCTGTCTTTCGTGCTGAGCTTCCTGCCCCCAGCGCTGGGCATCTCGCTGTTTCTGGCCCGCGAGTTCGCTCTCGACAGCCAGCTGCTGCAAGTGAAGCTAGGCGAAGTCGAGCGCCTCTCGGCCCAAACCATCGCCCAGGAGCAGGAAAAGCAGGCGCTGCTCGAAAGCCAGAACGAAACCCTCGAAACCCAGGTCCGCGAGCGCACCGGCGAGCTGCAACGCTCCCTCACCGACCTGCGCACGACCCAGGCCCAGCTCACCCAAGCCGAAAAGCTGGCCAGCCTGGGCGAACTCACGGCCGGCATCGCCCACGAAATCCAGAACCCGCTCAACTTCGTCAACAACTTCGCCGAGCTGAGCGTGGAGCTGCTGACCGAGCTACAAGAAGAGCAGGCCCGCCCCGCCGCCGCCCGCGACGCGGGCCTGGAGGACGAGCTGCTGGCCGACCTCACCCAGAACCTGACCAAAATTGCCCACCACGGCCGCCGCGCCGATTCCATCGTGAAGGGCATGCTCGAGCACTCCCGCGCCGGCACCGGCGAGCGCGTGCCCACCGACGCGGCCCGGCTGGCCGACGAGTACCTGCGCCTGAGCTACCACGGCCTGCGGGCCAAGGACAAATCCTTCAACGCCGACTTCGCCGCCGAGGCCGCCCCCGGCCTGCCCCCGGTGCCGGCCCAGGCCCAGGAGCTGGGCCGGGTGCTGCTCAACCTCTTCAACAACGCCTTTTACGCCGTGCAGCAGCGCCAGAAGGCGCAGGAGCCCGGCTACCGGCCCCGCGTAAGCGTGCGCACCGCCCGCAGCGCCGACGGCCGCCGCCTCGAAATCCGGGTGCAGGACAACGGCACGGGCATGAACGAGGCGGTGCGGCAAAAAATCTTCCAGCCCTTTTTCACCACCAAGCCCACCGGCGAGGGCACGGGCCTGGGCCTGAGCCTGAGCTTTGACATCATCACCAAAGGCCACGGCGGCACGCTGGCCGTCGAGAGCATTCCCGGCCAGGGCACCACCTTTGTTGTTGGCCTACCACTGGCTTAACCTTTCTTGCATTGAGTACCATGAAAATTTTGGTAGTGGACGACGAGCGCGACGTGCAGCAGCTGTTCGAGCAGCGGTTCCGGCGCGAAATTCGCAGCGGCGAGCTGCAATTTTCCTTCGCCTTTTCGGGCGAGGAGGCATTGCAATTTCTGGCCAGCCAGCCTTCCGAAGCCGTGCTTATTCTTTCTGACATCAATATGCCCGGCATGAGCGGGCTGGAGCTGCTGCGCCACATCCGGCAGAACCATCCGGCTCCGGCCCCGCCCACCGTGCTCATGCTCACGGCCTACGGCGACCAGCAAACCCGCGACCAGGCCCAAACATTAGGTGCCAGTGGCCTCATCACCAAGCCCGTGGATTTCACGGCCCTCAAAGAAAAACTTCAGCAGCTCAACCCCCCTTCGGCATGAGAACCAAAATTCTGGTAGTGGACGACGAGCTGGACCTGGAGGAGCTGATTCGGCAGCGGTTTCGGCGCAAAATTCGCGACGAAGCCGGCGGCTACGAGTTCATTTTTGCCCACAACGGCGAGGAAGCCCTGCGCCAGGTAGCCGACCACCCCGACACGGCCATCATTCTGAGCGACATCAACATGCCGGTGATGGACGGCCTCGCCCTGCTCACGCGCACCCACGCCGAACACCCGGCCATCAAGACCGTGATGGTATCGGCCTACGGCGACCTGGCCAACATCCGCACGGCCATGAACCATGGTGCCTTCGACTTCGTGACCAAGCCCATCGACTTCCAGGACCTGGAGCTGACCATCGAGAAAACCCTGACCCAAGTGCGGCTCCTGCGCCAGCAACAGCAGTCGGAGCACGAGAACAACATCCTCAAAATGTACGTCGATGGCGGCGTCATCGCCTTCATGGCCCACCCCGACGCGGCGGGCGGCGACCTGCTGCGCGGCGAAATAATCGAAGCCAGCGTGGCGTTCGTGGACGTGTGCGGCTTCACGGCCCTCTCGGAGCAGCTTGCGCCCACGGCCGTGGTGGCCCTGCTCAACTCGTACTTCGACCAGATGGTGGCCGCCATTGTGGCCCACGGCGGGCTGGTGGACAAGTTCATGGGCGATGCCGTGATGGCCGTGTTCCGGGGCGACGACCACCTGCGCCGCGCCCTGCTGGCGGCCCGCGCCATCCGACGCAACCTGGCCGCCAGCACCCGGCCCCTGCCCGCCGGCGTGGCCCAGCGCCCGGCCGTGAGCATCGGCGTCAATAGCGGCGAAATGGTGTCGGGCAACATCGGCTCGGCCTCGCTCAAACGCCTGGACTACACCGTCATCGGCGACACCGTGAACCTGGCCCAACGCCTGCAAGCCGCCGCCGCCCCCGGCCAGATTGTGGTGAGCGAAAGTACCCGCGCCCAACTAGAGGACGACTTTGAAACCGCGTTTGTGAGCGAGGTCAAGCTTAAAAACAAGTCCCTGCCGGTGTGCCTGTACCAAGTGCTGAACTAACGCTGGCCGCCGCCGCCACAAGCTCTTAGGGCAATTTTGGCGGCTCTGCTTGTGCTGCCGCCTCCGAAATAAAGGAATTTCGCCCCGCTTTAGGGGCGAATAATCGAAAATCCAGCTTCGCAATTCAAGGTTAATGCCTAGCTTTAGGCGATAAATACTCCATTCGGATGTTTTTCGCTTGCGCATGGCCCGTGTTTCCCTGCTGGTAGTTCTGCTTTTAGCACTGGTTGTTGAGCTTGCCCTGGCGGTAGCAGCTCTGGCCGCGCCTGCGTTCCTGATGCAAAAGTTTGGGGTGCACTACACGCCCGACACCGCTTTTGTGGGCTACGTGCTGGGCTGGCTGCTGCTGTTTGTGACGGTGGTGGCGGGCGTAGCCACGGTGCAGGTGTGGCAGCGGCGGCCCCATTTTGCTACGCTCTGCTACCTGTTGGGTTTTTGGTGGATGGGCATCGGAATTGGCATCTACCTGGCTTTCGGCCGAACCGATAATTTGCTGCTGGACTCGCTAAAGGGACTACTGCTTGTCGTTTTGACCCGCATTTGCCAGGTTACCCGCATGACAGCGCGGCGGTATTCGTAAAAGCCCAGGCACTTAACAACTAACCTCGCATGCCCCACCTTCACCCGCTCCCCACCCCTGTTAAGCTCTCGAAACTCGGGCGCGGGCTGGCGGCGGCGCAGGTGATTAAGGAAACGCTGACCATCGTGTTGCTGGGGGTGCCGCTGGTGCGCGAAGAACCGATAATCTTGCTGTCGGCGCTGCCGGGGCTGGTGCTGTACCTGTTGCACTGGCAAATGTGGCGCGGGCGGGTGCGCCGCCGCTACGCCGCTGCTGTGTGGGCCTTCACGCTACTCGACGAATTGTGGGGCTGGTTTTTATTCAGGGAGTTGGATGCGCCGACGCGGGGGCAGGTGCGACTAATGCACTGGAGCTACTTTTTGGGCTTGGGGCTAATACTGCTGGCCTTGGTCGAGATTAGCTGGCGCTACCGCCGCGCCCGCGCCAAAACGCTGCGCAAGCCGGCCGAACCGGCCCAGCGGCCCGGTTAGCGGCCTGCACGGGGCCGGCGGTTGGTATATTTGCTCCGCTGCTTGTCGGAGCCACGGCTTCGTTCCTACCCGCTGCCCGTTGCATGACCGACGCCCTCCCGCCCTTTTCTGCCGATACCAACCCATCTGCCAACCGCCCAGCCGACCCCGGTAAGCAACCGCGGCGCCGCTGGCCGCGCCGGCTGGTGCGCTGGGGCTGGGTAGGGTTTGGGTTACTGACGCTGCTGTTTCTGGCTTATCCCGCGCTGGTGCGCAGCAACGTACTGTTCCTGTTCGGTAAATCGCCGAGTCTTAGCGACCTCGAAGACCCCAAAGTGGAGCAAGCCTCGGAACTCTATACCTCCGATGGGGTACTGATGGGCAAGTATTTCCGCGAGAACCGCGCCCCGGTACCGCTCAGTGCCATGTCGCCCTGGCTTATCAAGGCCCTGATTGCCACCGAAGACCTGCGCTACTACGACCACTCAGGCATCGATGCCCCCTCGCTGCTGGCTACCGTGTACTACGGCCTGCGCGGCGACAAGCGCGGCGGCTCCACCATCACCCAGCAGCTGGCCAAAAACCTCTACAAAACCCGGCGCGGCGAAAGCCGGGGCGGCCTCGGCCGCTTGCCCGGCGTGGGCACGCTGGTGGCCAAAACCAAGGAATGGCTCACCGCCGTGGAACTGGAGCGCCGCTACACGAAGGAGGAAATCCTGCGGATGTACCTCAACACCGTCGAATACGGCTCGAACGCCTACGGCATTAAGGTGGCGGCCAAAACCTTCTTCTCGACCTCACCCGACAGCCTCCGGCCCGAGCAGGCCGCCATGCTAATTGGGGTGCTCAACAATCCCACGGCCTTCAATCCGCGCTTCCACCCGGCGGCGGCCCGGCGGCGGCGCAACGTGGTGCTGGAGCGCATGGGCCAGGCCGGCGCGCTGCCCGCTACCCAGGTGGCGGCGCTGCAAGCCACACCCGTTACGCTTGATTATCAAGTAGAAAAACATATCGACGGGCCGCCTACCTACTTCCGGGGTGCGGTGTTTCAGTTCGTCAACAAGTGGTGCGAGGAGCACAACTACGACCTCTACCGCGACGGCCTCCGCGTCTATTCCACCATCGACTCGCGGATGCAGCACCACGCCGAAGACGCCCTGCAAGACCGCATGAAGGTACTGCAACGCAGCTTCGACAACTTCTGGCGCAACCGCAACAGCAACCCTTGGGTGGACGAAGACGGTCACGAAATCCCCGATTTTATTGCCACCCAAATGCGGCGTACCGAAGCGTATAAGTCGCTGGCAGCCCGCTACGCTGGCCAGCCGCAACGCCTCGATTCGGCCCTCAACGCCAAGCGGCCCATGAAGGTGTTTACCTGGAAAGGCGATGGCGACACCACCCTAGTCATGTCGCCGCTCGACTCGCTGGCGTATTACAAGCACTTTTTGCAGGCGGGCATGATGACGATGGACCCCTACACCGGCCACATCAAAGCCTGGGTGGGCGGGCTCGACTACCGCTTTTTTCAGTACGACCACGTGCGGCAGGGCAGGCGGCAGGCGGGCTCCACGTTCAAGCCGTTTGTTTATCTGACGGCCCTCGACAACGGCTACACGCCCTGCGACCGTATTCGCGACCAGCGCGTGACCATCAACTACGTCGAAAACGGCCAGCCCATGCAGTGGCAGCCCGACAACGTGACCCGCGAGTACACCGGAATCAACATGACCCTGCGCCACGCCATGGCCCGCTCGGTAAACTCCGTCACGGCCCAGCTTACCGAAAAAGTGGGCTGGGACAACGTGGCCAGCTACGCCCGCAAAGTGGGCATTACCAGCCCCTTGCTGGGGGTGCCCAGCATTGGCCTGGGCTCGGGCGGCGACGTGAGCGTGTACGAGATGGTGAATGCCTATAGCACCTTCCTCAACAACGGCTTCCGCTCGGAGCCGCGCCTCGTCACGCGCATCGAAGACCGCAACGGCAACGTTATTGCCCAGTTCGACCCGGTGCAGCACCGCGCCATCAGCCCCGAAACCGCCTGGCTGATGACCTACATGCTACGCGGCGGCATGGAAGAGCCCGGCGGCACCTCCCAAGCCCTGTGGGAGTACGACCTGTGGCACAACGACAACCAGATTGGCGGCAAGACCGGCACCACCTCCAACTACTCCGACGGCTGGTACATGGGCCTCACCAAAGACCTCGTGACCGGCGTATGGGTGGGCGGCGAAGACCGCAGCGTCCACTTTTTCCGCTCGGCCCAGGGCGAGGGCTCGCGCACGGCCCTGCCCATCTTCGGCAAGTACATGGAGAAAATTTACCAGGATAAGTCGCTGGGCTACGACTACGGACACTTTCCCAAACCATCGGTAAAAATCGTCAAAAAATACAACTGTGTTTCCGAGCACGAGCCCCGCCGCCGCGCCGCCGTCGATACCGTGGCCGCCGACAACTTGCTGGAGCAAATGAATAACGACGGAGCAAAGCCGGACAGCTTGTAAAGAACTGCTCCTACGCGGAGCAGTAAAAATCAAGCCTGCGCATAAAGCGCTTCCAGTGCCGCTTTCAAGTCCGGGTATTCAAACTGAAATCCCTGCGCCAGCACTTTCGCGTTGCTCACTCGCTGCGAGGCCAGCACGATGGCACTCATCTCGCCCAGCGCCAGCTTCAGACCGAAGGCGGGCACGTGGGGCAGCAGCAGCGGGCGGTGCAACGTAGCGGCCAATACTTCGGTAAAGGCTTCGTTGGTAGTGGGGTAGGTGGCCACAGCGTTGTAAGGGCCGCGCCAAGCCGGGTTTTCTAGCATGGCCAGCAGCAGGCGGCACAGGTCCTCGCGGTGAATCCAGGAAATCCACTGCTTGCCGCTGCCGAGCGGGGCACCGGCCCCGAGCTTCACGGGGCGGGCCATTTGCAGCAGGGCGCCGCCCTCGGTGCTCAGCACCACGCCAATGCGGGGCAGCACCACGCGCAGGCCCAAGGCGGCGATGGGGGCGGTGGCTTCCTCCCACTGCCGCACCACCTGGGCCAAAAAGTCGTCGGGCGGCCCCAGCGGCGCGGTTTCGGTCAGCACCGCGTCGCCCGCATCGCCGTAGCGGCCCACGGCCGAGGCCGACACCAGCGTGTGCACGTGGTGGCCGGGCTTGGCCAGTTCGCGGTGCAACAGGGCCAGGCCGTCGAGGCGGCTGGCCAAGATGTCGCGCTTGCGGGCGTCCGTCCACTTGCCCTCGCCCACGTTGCTGCCGGCCAGGTTCACAATGGCATCGGCGAAAGGAACGGCGGCTTCATCGATGGTGGCCGCTGCCGGGTTCCAGGCGAAGCTGCGCACCCGGCCACTGCGCTCCGGCGCACGCGAGAGCAACGCCACTTCGTGCCCGGCATCGAGCAATATTTCAGCCAGACGGCTGCCTACCAACCCCGTACCACCGGTGATGAGGACTTTCATATGGAGAACTGTTAAGTGCCGAGCCATTAGCTTTTAGCTGATGGCGGTCGCCTTGAAGCGGCCAGTATCTATTACGTTCAATAACAGAAGGTTGCCCTGACGTCATTGTTCGTTTAATTTGAACCTGGTACTTAGCTGAATAGCCACTAGCTTGGTTGGGAGAAAGCTAACCGCTATCAGCTACTGGCTATCAGCTTAAAAAGACCTACTTCCCTATCTGCCGCATAAACTCGCGGCGCAGCGTTTCGTCGGTGGCAAAGCGCCCGCCGTAATCGGCGGTGATGGTAGAGCTGTGGGCATCGTTCACGCCCCGGCTCATGACGCACAGGTGGTCAGCTTCAATGAGTACCGCCACGTCGGACGTGCCGAGGCTCTGTTGCAACTCGTAGCCAATCTGGCGCGTGAGGCGCTCCTGCACCTGGGGGCGGCGGGCGTAGTACTGCACCACCCGGTTCAGCTTGCTCAATCCAACCACCTGGTTGCCCGGAATGTAGGCCACGTGCGCCTTGCCCATGATGGGCACAAAGTGGTGCTCGCAGCACGAAAACACCGTGATGTCGCGCTCCACCAGCATTTCGTGATACTCGTAGCGGTTGTCGAAGAGCTTAACCTCGGGCCGGGCGGCCGGGTTGAGGCCCGCAAACCACTCCTGCACGTACATTTTGGCCACCCGCCGCGGCGTACCCGCCAGCGAATCGTCGGCTAAATCGAGGCCCAGCTCCTGCATGATGGCCGTAAAGTGGCCCGCAATGGCCGTTATCTTATCTTCCTCCGCCGTGTCGAAAGCGTCGGGGCGGATAGGTGTCCGCAACTCAGGGGGCAGTTGCCCGTCGATGGCGTCGGTATCGATAAAAAGGGGTGCCGGGCGATGGCCGGAATGGTTAACCATGGTATTCAACAAAATTACGGTCGGTTTCATAAAGCGTTACCGACAAGGCCAACCCCGCGTCGAGGTGCGGCCGCAGGCGCTGCCAGATAACGATGGCAATATTTTCGGCCGTCGGGTTGAGGGCGCGAAATTCTTCGGTATCTAAATTTAGGTTGCGGTGGTCGAAGCGGTCAAGCACCTCGCGCTTGATGAGGTCGCTCAAGCGTTTGGTGTCGTACACGTAGCCCGTGTCAGGGTCGAGGGGGCCGGTGAGGCGCACGGTCAGGTCGTAGTTGTGGCCGTGGTAGTGCGGGTTGTTGCACTTGCCGAACACCTGCTGATTACGGGCGTCGTCCCAGGCGGGGTTGTGCAGGCGGTGGGCGGCATTAAAATGCTCGCGGCGGCAAATGGTAACGTGCATAGGGGCGTTTAACCAGCCAGGGCCGGGTTTGTTGGCCGTTGCCACAGTACATGTACTGTCGGCTTGCAATTTTGTAGCATCTTAGAGTGTCGGACTATCATTTAGCGCATAAAACACGGCGTTATTGAAAAAAATGCGCTTTGGGTGTGGCGTTGGCTAAAAAATGGGCCTACATTTGAAATGCCGGAATGCGCTACCTTTGCAGCGGCTATTGCACCCCGCCATCTTAATCGTTTTTAAACCCGTTCCGCAGCTTTTCGCCATGAAACGAAGCCTACTCCTGTTTTGCCTGTTGTTGGTGACCTCCTTCGGAGCATTCGCCCAGAAATCGCCGGTGGACGAAACCGATATGTCCATCAACAATATACCGCGCAAAGGGCAGCGCGTCAGCATTCAGCTCGACAGCAAAAAAATTGAGGCTGCCTGGCTCAAGCAGCTGACTGATAAGTTCGCCAGCAAGGTCAAAAACAACAAAGGAGTTCTTAGCATCGACGGCGTAACCATCGAGGAGCTTTCGCCCACCCCCATCCGCATCATCAGCAAGGTGGACGCCACCGCCACCGGCACCAGCGTGTGGTGGAGCATCGACCTCGGCAACGCTTACCTTGGCAAGGACGCCACGCCCAAGCAGTGGGCTGCCGGCGAAAAATACCTGAAGGACTTTGCCCGCACCATGTACCGCGAAGACCTGGTGGCCCAGATTTCGGAGTCGGAAAAGGCGCTGGTAGCCTCGCAGAACAACCACATGGCCGTCATCGACAAAGCCAACACCATCAAAAAGGACATCGAGAAGAATAAAGCCCGCAAGCTCGAAATTCAGCAGTTGCTGGCAACCAACGCCGCTGAGCTGCAGCAGTACAACAACCTCATCGACCTCAACCTGAAAGAGCAGGAAGCCGCCCGGGGAGACATTGTAAGCATGCGCGTGGCCCTCGAAGCCGTGAAAGAGCGCATGACCAAGCTGGAGTAGGCTTGCTTGTGCCGTCGGGTTTCGCCGGGCTGTATTTAGATTGTGTTTCACCAAAATGCCCCGCTGGCGCTGCCGGCGGGGCATTTTTGCGCAGTAGCCGCTGGGTGCGGCCAACCCTGGCAGGCAATACTGCGTTGGAAAGGCTACACATTTTTGGTCGTCTTACCGACCCGTAGCTCCATGGATAAAACCGAAGTTCAACACCAAAACCACCTCGACGGCACCGCGCACCTGCTGAGCCAGGACTTGGCCGAAGAAGCCAGCCGCGCTGGCCTCGACAATCAACTGCAACGCTGGATTGAAGACCTCAAAGTCGAAAACAACCCCCAACTGCACCAGCTTGTGGTGGACTTGCAGGCGCTGAAGGCCCATTTCGGAACCGGGCACCCCGACAAAGACATCATTGCGCCGCTGCTGGCCCGTCTCGGCAAAAGCACCCTGCAAGCGGCGGCCTTTGCCGAAGGCAATACCCAGCCTCGCGTCGAGAAGCTAGGTGAAGCCCTGTTGGCCGCTGCCAAGCTCGTGCAAGGCGGCAACAGCACCGCCGATGCTGACTTAGAAACTGACTCGGCCAGCAACCATTAGAAAGCCGTGCGCCCCGGTCGGGCCGCCTGCGGTGGTCCGACCAGCATGAGTACTTAGTATTTCTGTGTTTTCAAGAATTGCCGAACGCCAAAAAGCCGACTCCCTGTGCAGGGAGCCGGCTTTTTGATTATTAATCGAAAGCCTAAGCTTGCTCTTTGGCTTTGGGGGCGTGCAAGCGGCGCTCCTTGATACGGGAAGCTTTGCCCGACAGGCCACGGAGGTAAAACAAGCGGGCGCGACGCACTTTGCCCCGGCGCACCACCTCGATTTTCTCGATGTTGGGCGACAGTAGCGGGAAAATACGCTCGGTGCCAATCTGGTTTGAGATTTTGCGCACCGTGAAGGTTTCGCCGTTGCTGCTGGGGTTGCGGCGCTGGATAACCACGCCTTGGAACTGCTGAATGCGCTCCTTGTTGCCCTCGCGAATTTTTACGTGGACGTTCACGGTGTCGCCGGCGGCAAACACGGGGAAGGTGGCGCGGCGCTCCTGCGCTTCGGCGTGAATAAAATCGAGTAGTACGCTCATGGCGAAGAAAGTGACGAAGGCGGCGCCGCCGCCAGATGGATTTTTACGAAACGGAGTGCAAAGGTAACGACTTTACCCGGCTTTAGCAAGTCGTTGTGCATGATAACGTGCGGGGCCGCATAGCTAGCCCAAGCCAGGTATGGAGCTTTCTTAGCCTGGCTAAATGCCCACCAGTTGCTTCCAGGTGCCTTTTTTCCAGTTGTAGCGCAGGGTACTGGGCAGGGCCTTCCAGAAATATTTGCTGGTTTCGACGGCGAAGCTGGGCTGCATGTAGCAGTTGATGGTGCAACCTTCGCAAGCAGGGAGGCGGCCTTCGAGGGCGGCGAGGCGCTGCACGGCCGGCGAGTTGTAGAGGTCGAAGAGCTGGCCGTTGACGGGCATTTTGTCGACGCCGAGGTGGTAGCAGGGCAGCACCAGCTCGTTGTGGGGCGAGATGACGAGCGTGGTGCTGGCGGCCCGGCACACGGGTGCGGCGGTGTGGTTGCCGCCGTCGCGCCGCAACTCCACAAAGCCCTCGTTGAGGTAAACGCCCTTGCGGCGGCCAAAGGCCGAGAGGTAGCTCAGTTCGGCGGGCGTGAGTTGCTCGCCGGTGTCCACGGCGTTGTACTCGAAGGCGGGGTTAAGAATGAGAACGAGCCCGTTGGGCTGGGTTATCTGTTCGTAAACGGCCTCTAAATCAGATAGGTTTTTGCGAAAGACGGTGAAGAGAATATCGGGCCGCTCGCCCAGCTCGCGGGCCACGCGAATGCTTTCGAGCACGAAATCGTAGCAGGCCACGCCCCGGCCCAGGTCATGGGTAGCACGGTCGGCTGAGTCGAGCGAAAAATGCAGCATATCGACCAACCCGCGCAGCTTTTCGGCATTTTTGGGGTAAAGCAGGCCGTTGGTCGTGACGGTGGTGATGAAGTCCAGTTGCTTGGCCAGCGTCAAAAACTCGGGCAGTTGCCGGTGCAGCAGCGGCTCGCCCCCGGTGAAGTCAATCACCTTTACGCCCAGCTTTTTCAGGTCGTTGAGGTTTTGCGCTACGTCGGCCAGCTCAATGTAGGGCGAGGGCTTCTCCCAAATGTCGCAAAACGCACATTTCGCATTGCAGCGGTACGTGACGTAATAATTGCAAAGGACGGGGTGGCGAACGAGGCGCATTTTTTCTAAGCTGTTAGCTATTAGCTGTTAGCTGCTAGCTTGCAAAATGGTACTGGCCGCCGCCACTGCGAAGCTAATAACTAATGGCTGACAGTCGTCAGCCAAAGCCTAGTGCGGCAGCTTGCCCCAGGCCGCTTCGTCCCAGGCTGCCGGTGTGGCGGCCAGTGCCCCCGGCGTAGCAGGGCCGAAGTGCTCCTCGTAATAGCTGCAAAAGCCTTTGAGCGGGCAGCGCGGGCAG
>JANXUO010000057.1 GCA_025356245.1 Hymenobacter sp. | reverse complement strand
CGGGGCTGTGGGCGTCAATCACCAGAATTTCTACGGCCCCGGCGGGGGCGCAGCGGCGCAGCTCGGCCACCAGGCGGCCAATGTTGGCCGCTTCGTTGAACGTGGGAATGATGACGCTGAGAAGCATGGTCCGGTAAAAGTGCCAGCGCAAGCCAGGGCTTTGCGGGCGCTGGTGCTCACCTACGGCAGTGGTGCAGGGCAAAGTTTACATCAACGCGAAAACTTTGCCCCGCCCAGTGCCCGTACCTTGGGCAACAATTCCCAGTACCATGAAAGTCAAATCATCTTTTTCGCTTGCCGTGCTCGCCACGACAGCCGGTGCTCTGGCCGCTTTTGCCGCGCCCCGGCTGATTCCCCTGGTGCTGGCCCCCACCGTTGCCACGGCCGCCAGTGCCGTTGCCATCGACCACAGCGGGTTTGATAATCTGCTGAAAAAGAACGTCAGCGACAAAGGCCTCGTCAATTACAAGGCCCTTAAAGCCGACCCGGCGGCTCTCGACCAATACCTCGCCCTGGTGAGCAAAAATCCGCCCGCCGCCTCGTGGAGTAAAAACGAGCAGATGGCTTACTGGATAAACGCTTACAATGCCTACACTATCCGCCTCATCCTCGACCACTACCCGCTGAAAAGCATCAAGGACATTGGCTCGAAAATCAAAATTCCTTTCGTGACCACGCCCTGGGCAGCTAAATTTTTCAGCATCGGCGGCGAGAAAATGAGCCTTGACAACATCGAGCACGGCACCTTGCGCAAAAACTACAACGACCCGCGCATTCACTTCGCTCTCGTGTGCGCCTCCATTTCGTGCCCCCGCCTGCGCAACGAAGCCTACACGCCCGCCAAGCTCGATGCCCAACTGGACGACCAGGGCCGTGATTTTTTGAACAACCCCGCCAAAAATAAGCCCGGTAAAACCAGTGCTCAACTCTCGAAGTATTTTGATTGGTACAAGGGCGATTGGGAGAAAAACGGGCAATCGGTATCAGCCTGGGTCAATAAGTATTCGACGGTGAAGATGGACGCAAAAGCTTCCATTTCCTACCTCGGCTACAATTGGAGCCTGAATGCGCAATAGGCCAGGCTGTTTGTTTTGGCTGGCCGCGTTGCTGCTGCTTCCAGCCCTGGCCGCTGCCCAGCCCCCGCGCCCAGCCGCGCCCGAAACCCGCCGCTACGCCATCGAGGTAGCCGGCGTGCGCGTGGGCATCATGATGGCCACCCGCCAGCTCCAGCCCGGCACAGGCGAGGTCATCAGCACCCTCACGAGCGACGTGAAGGTCAACTTCTTGCTCTATCACCTCAAAATTTACTACCAAGTCATCAACCGGGTGCGCAACGGCCAGCTACTGCTCTCGACGGTAGAGGCCCACACCAACCAAGGCGACTTTGCCTCCCGCGCTGAGTGGTTAGGCACCCATTACGCCATCAGCGCCGAGCAGTACAAGCACCACTACCGCGCCACCGAAACCCGTCCCATCACCTTCACCGTTACCGACTTGTTTTTCGGGGAGCCCGGCCGCCACCCCACCGCCTACGCCGAGTATTTCGGCGACTATTTCGCTTTGGCCCGCGCCCCTGACGGCGGCATTTGCCGCGCCACCCGCAACGGCCGCGAAGACGAATACCGCTACGCCAACGGGCAGCTGGTGACAATTATCAAGAAAAACCCGCTGAAGAATTTCGTCATCCGGCTGTTGCCGTGAGGTGGGGTGGCGAGGCTGGCGTGCGTTCAGCGCGACGTACCTCGTGCCCAATCATAACGTGGAGGTTGTGCCCCCACTGCCGCGCAGCGGCAAGCCAACGTTGGGGTGCCCGCGCGGCCGGTAGCCTAACGCGTGCCGTTTTATTTGAGGCACAGCCGGGTCAGAGCTAGCGGGTAGAATGTTAAGGGCTAGTTTTTGCACTAACTATTGACTCCTTGATTGGTACGCGGAGCAGTGACTCAATAGCCCGTCTTATCAACAGGTCGCCCCGCTGGGACCATTGGACTGCAATCAAAACAAAACATAAAATCTAACGACTCCGCTGCGGCTCGCCTATTTCGTGCCGCTGCTGCGCGGGCTGCTGGGGCTGCAACTGCTGCCGCTGTACAGCCTGTGGTGCGTGGGGGTGCTGGCAGCGGCGATACTGGTGCTGGGGCAGTTGTTGGGTTTCGCAGTGGGCCGCACCTGGCCCCCGGCACCGGGCAATGCGGTGGCAGCATAGCTTGGTGGTACAACGTCCTGAAAGCCAATATTAATACCACCTACACGACAAACAACAGCTTGCCACTTGATTTGCGTAATGAATTGGCGCAGCCAACGCCCCAACTTTGCGCTGTAACCCGAACTCAACACACCCAACCAATGACTACCCGTCGCACCTTCATCCAGGCTGGCAGCGCTGCCGCCGCCGCGCTGGCCCTGTCGCCTTTGCTGGCCAGTTGCGGCGCGGCCGAAAGCTACGAGGCCGTGGCCGACGAAATTCGTCGGCCGCTGGCCCCGGCCGCCGCCACCGACTTGCGTGAGCTGGTGCGCCTGGCCACGCTTGCTCCTTCCGGCCACAACAGCCAGCCCTGGAAATTTCGCCTCGCGCCCGGCCTGATTGAAATTCACCCCGACCTGACGCGCCACCTGCCAGCCGTGGACCCCGACAACCGCGAGCTGTGGATTAGCCTGGGCAGCGCCCTTGAAAACCTGCTCGTCGCGGCCGAACACCTCGGCTACCACCCCGAAGCGACTTACCACCTGGACGGCACGGCGGCCGACCACGTTGCCGTGGCGCTCGAAAAAACTGGAGCTGCGCCTACCAGCCACGCCGGGCTGTTCGCGGCCATTCGTACCCGCCAATGCACCCGCCGCGAATTCGACGGCAAGCTGGTGCCAACCCCGGAACTTGCCCAACTGACGGCTGCTGGCACGGGTGCAGGCGTCGTGCCGCTGCTCTTCGTCGGCCCGGCAATGGAGCCGCTTTTGGAGTACGTGAAGGCCGGCAACGCCCAGCAGATGGGCGACGATAAATTCAAAACCGAACTGCTGCACTGGGTGCGCTTCAACGACCGCGAGGCGCTGGCCTCGCGCGACGGGCTGCTGGGCCGGGCGGCCGGGCATTCGTCGGTGCCGCGCTGGCTGGGGCAACTCTTCAGCGGCAGCTCGCTCAACGCCAAAACCCAGAACGGCACCGACGAGCTGAACGTCCGCAGCTCGGCGGGCCTGCTGCTCTTCACGTCCGAACGCAACGACCCCGCCGCCTGGCTCGACACCGGCCGCGCCCACGAGCGGTTTGCGCTGCAAGCCACAACATTGGACCTAAAAAACTCCTACATCAACCAGCCCTGCGAGGTGCCCGAACTGCGGGCTCAGGTGCAATCGCACCTGAGCCTGAACGGCGCATTTCCGCAACTGCTGGCGCGGTTTGGCCACGGCCCGGCCATGCCCCGCTCGCTGCGCCGCCCGGTGAGCGAGGTGCTGCTGGGATGATAACGCAAGCGTTGCGAAGGAGAGAAACGCTGGTGAGTCCTGTGCGATGTTCAACCCTTCAGCGGACGAAAACATGACCAATTCCACCAAATTGCTGCTGATAAAAACCCTGCACACGGCGGTGTGGATGTTTTTTGTGGCGGTCATTCTTTACTTGCTCTACTGCGGCCTGGTCAACCAACTCAGCGGCCTGACGGCCGTGGCCGCCGGGCTGATGGTCATTGAGGGCGGGGTTTTGTGGGTATTCGAGCGGCATTGCCCCCTCACGCTGCTGGCCCGCCGGTACTCGGCTTCGCTGCAAGACAATTTCGATATCTTTCTGCCCAATTGGCTGGCCCGCTATAACCAGGCGATTTTCACTTCCATCTACGTCATTTCGCTGCTGCTGGGCTACCGGCTGCTGCAGCGCGCTTGACTCAAAGCTCCTTCCCCTTCTAACATGAAAATCAACACGCCTTGGCTGCTCGTTGCTGCCGCCCTCGCCACCCCAATTCTGGGCATTCTCGCGGGCCGGGTCGTGGCCGCCCGCCGCCTGCGCCGCGACGTGCAGCGGCTGTTTGCCGCCGCCGCCGAAGCCCCGGCCCGCACCTACCATGCGGCCCAGCTTACGGGGCTGCCCGCGCCGGTGCAGCGCTACTTCCGGCACGTACTGGCCGAGGGCCAGCCCTACCTGCGTGGCCTGCGCCTGCGCCACGGCGGCCAGTTCAAAACCGACCTGAAAAAGGACTGGCTGGCCATCACGGGCGAGCAGTACATCACGGCCGGGCCGGCGGGTTTCATCTGGGAAGGCACTACGCGCTGGTTCGTGGCCCGCGATGCCTACGAAGCCGGGCGCGGCAGCCTGCGGGTGCGCCTGTTCGGGGCCGTGCCGATACTGAATGGCCACGGGCCGCACTACGACGCGGGCGAGCTGCTGCGCTGGCTGGCCGAAAGCACTTGGCTGCCCACGACCCTGCTGCCCGGCGCGGGCATCGCCTGGGCGGCCGTGGACGAGCAGTCGGCCCGCCTCACCTTCACCCACGGCAGCCAGTCGGTGACGTGCCGTGTGCGCTTCAACGAGCACGACGAAATCGAAGCCTGCGAGGCCACGCGCTACTTCGACGACACCACCCAGCGGCCCTGGGTATGCCGCTATGCCCAGTACCGCCGCTGGCACGGTGTACTCATCCCCACCGTGGGCGAGGCAGCCTGGGTAATCGATGAGCAGGAGCAACCCTACGCCCGGTTTGTGGTGCGGGAACTGGAATACGAGGAGTTGCGGGCATTTTAGGGCATACCGCTTTGTCCTTTTTTTTCGGTGAACTCAACGTGTCAGCGATGGCGGCGTTTTGGCCTCAGGCTGAACAAATAGCCAAGCCATTTGGAAGGTCGGCGCTGGTGCGGGCGGCTTTTTGGCTGCCCTCCCGCACCGCCTGTGGCCAATACCTACTTTCCAAACGGTTTCAGCTTATAAACCTCCACCCAGCCCACGCCCGCCAGCGCCGCCGCCGCGCACCCGCCCAGCGCCGCCATCGGTACCGGCACGAAGCCGAACAACGCCCGCGCCGCTGGCACCAGCAGCGTCGTCAGCAGCAGCGCCAGCGTGAGGGCCAGCATCAGCCACAGCACCCGGTTGGGCACCCGCAGGGTTTGCCACACCGACAGCGTGAACGAGCGATTGACCAGCGTGAGCAGGATGTTGCTGACGACGAGCGTGGCAAATGCCAGTGTCCGAACTGCCTCGATGGCAGCGCCTTGCTGCATGGCCACGTAGTACACGCCCAGCACCGCCGCCGCAATGCCCAGCCCCTGCGCCAGGGCGCGGCCCAGCTCGGCCCCGGCCAGGAAGGTGGCCGTGAGCGGGCGCGGGCGCTGCTGCATCTGCCCGGCTTCGGCGGGCTCGTTTTCGAAGGCGATGGAGCAGGTCGGCCCCATCACCAGTTCCAGAAAAATGACGTGGACGGGGGTGAACAGGTTGGCGAATTTCCAGCCCGCCAGCAGCGGCACGGCCACGGTGAGGATGATGGGAATATGGATGGAAACGACGTAGAACACCGCCTTTTTGAAATTTTGGTAGATGCGGCGGCCCTGGGCGATGGCCGTGACCATGCTGCCCAAATCGTCATCGACCAGCACCAACGAGGCGGCTTGCCGGGCCACTTCGGTGCCGCGCCGGCCCATGGCCACGCCGATGTGGGCGGCCTTGAGGGCGGGGCCGTCGTTCACGCCATCGCCGGTCATGGCCACCACCTCGCCGTTGGCTTTGAGGGCCTCGACGACGCGCAGCTTGGCCTCCGGGAACATTCTGGCGAAGATGGCCGTGGCGGCGGCCTGCGGGCGCAGCGCGGCGGTACTCAGGGCCATTACCTGGGGGCCGGTGAGCATCGTGTCGGCCCCCGGCAGGCCTATTTGGCGGGCAATGGCCTGGGCCGTTTCGGGGAAGTCACCGGTAATCATCTTCACCTGAATACCGGCTTCGGCGAAGGACTTGAGAACCGCCGCCGCGTTGGCTTTGGGCGGGTTTTCAAGGGCCACCAGCCCCAGAAATTCCCAGGCAAAATCGTCCTGCGCGGCCGGGAAACCAGGCGGCGTACCCGTGCCCCGCGCCACGCCCAGCACCCGGTAGCCCTGCGCCGAAAGCTGCTGCGCGACGCGCCGGATTTCGGCGGCTTCGGCTGGCGCGGGGCGGCACACGGCCAGGATGTGTTCGACGGCCCCCTTGCCGGCCACCACCGCTTCGCCGCCGATTTGCCGTACGTGCGTCATCATCGGCGGCGCACCGGCCAACGGGTACTCGTGCAGCAGGGGCGCGGGCGCGGCGGCCCCGGCCGGGTCGGCGGCGGCGTAGGCGGCCACGATGGCCTTTTCCATCGCATCGAACGGCTCGGTTTCGCTGGCCCAGCGGGCGTGGGCCAGTACAGCGATGGCGGTGAGCGGATTAGCAGCGGCAGCGGCCGGTTCGACATCAGTGGCGGCGGCACCGGCCGCCGTTTCGGCAGCAGGTTTGGGCAGGGCTATCAGGGCGTTGATGGTGCCGTCGTAGAGCTGCCCCACGCGCATTCCTTCTTGGGTGAGGGTGCCGGTTTTGTCGGCGCAGATGACCGTGGCCGACCCCAGGCTTTCTACCGTTTGGGGCTGTTTGGTGAGCACGCCCAGCCGCCCCAGCCGCGCCGCGCCCAGCGCCATAAAGCTGCTGAAGGCCACCGGAATTTCTTCGGGTAGGATGGACATGGCCAGCGTCAGGCCGAAGAGCAGGGCCGTAGCCCAGTCGCCGGAGCGGGCGTAATTCACCCCAAAAACCAGCGCGAACGCGCCCGCGCCCACCCAGGCCATCCAAAGTACAAACTGCCGCACTTGGCGCTGCAAGGGCGTTTTTTCGGGGCTGATGGCCGCCATGCTTTGCCCAATCAGCCCCAGCCGGGTGGCGTTGCCCACGGCCGTGAGCGTGAGCCAAGCGCTGCCCGAGGCCACGCTGCTGCCGCCAAAAACGGCCTCGCCCACGGCCCTGGCCACCGGCACGGCCTCGCCGGTGAGGATGGCCTCGTCCACCAAAAAGTCGTTGCCGGCGGCTACGGTGCCGTCGGCGGGGATGCGGCCGCCTTCGGCCACCCACACGGCATCGTCCACCACGAGGTCCTTGACCGGCACCGTGGTTTGGCGGCCGTCGCGGCGCACGTCGGCCCGTGGCTGAGACAGGTCGCGCAAGGCGCTCAGAGCCTGGTTGCTGCGGATGGATTGATACACCGAAATGCCCGCCACCGCCAGCAGGGCTACCGCGAGCGTGACGGCTTCCTCGGCCTGGCCCAAGGCAATGTATACCGCGCAAGCCGCCAGCAGCAGCAGGAACATGGGTTCGAGGGCCACCTCTTTCACCGTCGTCAGCCAGCCGGTTTCGCTGTTAATGGTGAGGGCGTTGCGGCCGTGGGCACTGCGCGACGCGGCCACGGCGGCGGACGTGAGGCCGGGCAACGGTGGGAGCGCGGCCCCGACCGGCGCGGCGTGGGCTACGGCCGCGCTCATGCGTCCTGGCTTTCGG
The DNA here is from genome assembly GCA_025356245.1 of Hymenobacter sp. Taxonomy (GTDB): domain Bacteria; phylum Bacteroidota; class Bacteroidia; order Cytophagales; family Hymenobacteraceae; genus Hymenobacter. Next base: position 3,362 of record JANXUO010000057.1, on the reverse strand, counting down.
CTCGCATGGCTTGGGCATTAGTGCCATTGGCCATCATCAGCACATAGTCCCTGAGGCTGCCGATGACTATCCCCAGCAGCACAATGATGGCCGCCAGCAGGCCCGGCCCTAGGGCGGTGTCAAAGTAGGTTTGCTGGTTCAACTCGGCCTGGTAGGCGGGGCCGAAGACGTTGGCATAAAGCAGAATAAAGGTTGCGTAGAGCGCCAACCCCAGCAGCCCCACCGCGAAGCCCAACCCCCGCCCGCCCAGGTACGGGGCTGGCCCGCGCACCTGCCCCCTGTATGCCCGCACGGCCAGCCCCACCGCCAGTACCGTAAAGGCGTGGCTCCCGAACCGGGCCAGTTCGGAGTGTTGCAGCTGCAAGGCATTCACGGCCAAAAAGTAAAGCAGCATCAAGCCAAAAGATAGCAAGCCATAGCGCAGGGTCATGGTGCCGACCGAAATCGGGTTTTTAGGGACGGATAACGAAGCTGTGTTCATGGCATTGGTAGAGTAATGGGCGCGAAAAACAGCGGCCAAGGGAGTCAGCCGGGGACAAACACAAAGCTCGTTAAGCACCGGTGGCGGGGACATGAGCAAAATCAGGAAAGTGTATGACGTTGGTCAGGGCCGCTATTTTAGTGCCTTTGCTGGTGCGAGTTTAGCGCAGTGTAGCTCGTGCCGAACGATGACGTGGGAGCTTTGCCTCCACTGCCGTGCAGCGGCAAGCTCGCGCAAGGGCAGCACCAACGAGCTACACGCGAGTCGTGCCGTTGCGAGGCACAGCTTCGCCGGAAGGTGAGCACGAGTTACAACCGCGCCTGAACTCGCGTCAAACGTGCTGATTATAAATAAAATTAATTGATTTATATTCACTTCACTATCGCCAAACCGTCAGCCAATGCTTACCAGCGTAAATCCAAAATTGCCCATGCGGGACAAAGCCTGCACTAAGGAATTTTATTTAAATGGTCTGGAATTTCATGAATTTGGAATCACCGATTTCGATGGTTATCTGATGGTGCAAAAAGACGCTGTTCAAATTCATTTCTTTGCGTTTGAAGCGCTTGACCCCAAAAAAAATTACGGGCAGGTTTACATCAGAACCGAGGCAATTGACGAATTATACCAGTTGTTGCTGGACAAAAAAATAAGCATCCACCCAGCCGGCGCGTTGCAGCTAAAAACCTGGGGCCAAAAGGAGTTTTCAATTCTTGACCCGGATAATAATTTGCTGACTTTCGGGCAGAATGCATAATCGTTTCGTAGTTTTTCGGCGAGGCTCGGTTGTTTTCAACGCAACCTCAATCTTGGATTTGACTCCACCATCGCCGTTCAGCTTTTTTCATGAAAAAGATTACGCTCCCAGCCCTGCTTTTTGCTGCTGCAGTGGGCACGGCCAATGCACAGCAGGCGCCAACCATCGTGGGTTTTAGGGGCGGCGTTACGCTCAGTAGCTACACCGGCAATGCTTCGGCGGCCGAATACAAGACCGGGTTTCACGCCGGGATGATTTTCAAGCTGCCGGTTAATAATTTGCTTTCAATTCAACCCGAGCTGCTCTACTCCATGAAGGGTGCCCGGCGTAGCGAAAGCAGCAACGGGTATTCGGAGTCGTACGACGAGACGCTGCACTACGTGGATGTGCCGGTTCTGGCAAAAATAACCACCCCCCAGGGCCTGTTCTTCGAGGCCGGCCCACAGTTGGGGGTGCTACTAGCCGCTCGCGGCGAGGCAGCGGTGGCCGGCCCGAACGGCAGCAGGAAGGCAAGCGGCAGCGTCAAATCCGATTTCAAAGACCTGGATTTAGGCTACGTCATTGGCCTGGGCTTTCAAGTCCCGGCCAGCCCGCTGCTGCTGGGAGTGCGCTACAACGGCGGCTTCACCAACATTGCCAAAGACTACGGCGACAAGTCGTTGCGAAACGGCGCTTTTCAGTTTTACCTGGGGGTGTTGTTCGGTAATAAGTAGCTTGCCCAGGTTGCGGGCTGGCTATTAGGCACTTATTCGGTGAGGTCGCGTACTTGCCACGGCGTGGGCGAGCGGTTGGTCAGGTTGTAAAGTTTGAGGGGTAAGCCCCATTGATGGAGTTTGGCGGTTAGTTTTTGATGCAGTATTTCGGTGCGGTCGAGGCCAGCGGAGCGCCGGAGTTTTGCTCGAACGCTCGTGGGTGCTGCTTCGATAGGCTGTTCGGCCAAAAATAAAACGACCTCTATTGCAGGGTTTTGCGTTAAGCAAGCGGTGGCTCGCAACGTGTTTTCGCCCAGGCGTTCGGCCAGTAGCAGGCCTGCCAGGGCACCCACTGTTTTGAGCAACACGGTTTCGTAGAGTTGCGTGTGACGGGGGACGCTGTTGCTGAGCCGTCGCTGACAGTTCCCAACGGGCCAGCAGCACGGGGCAGGCGGAACATCGGCGGCCCGAAGGCGGTCGTCCTTCACCTCAATCAGTTGCAGCGATGGCCGATTGCCGGGCAAGCGACACACGATGTCCATGCCCCGAACCTGCTTTACGCCCTCGCTCTGCATGATGCGCCGGTCGAATCCGGCCAACTCATCGGCGTTGTCGTCGGCTTGTTGGTCGTACTTCGTCACTTGCCAATCTGGCGGGAAATCGAAGGCCAGCGCGTCCTCAATAATTGTTGGCATTTGGCAGTTGGTCTTCGCGGGCAAAAATTTCTTCTAAATCGTCGGCTTGCTCCAATTCCACGTTGAGGGCCACAATGTCAGGTAGCAATTCGAAGTCGTTCACCGCCACGACGACGGTGGACTGCCCAGGTTCGGCGTTGAGGCCGAAGTAGCGGATGGGAAAGGGCTTTTCGCTCCGTTGCCGCAAAAGGATGTGGAACTGCTTGAGCAGGCCCATGCTGTGCGTGGCGAGGATGATTTGGAAACCCTGCCGGGCGAGGTCGGCCAGGGTTCGCACCAGTTCGCGCAATAAAGCGGGGTTGAGGTTGGATTCGGGCTCGTCCCAAAATAGTGTGGTGCTTTTTGTCAAGCTCTTGTTGGCAAGCAGATGGGCCAAAGTGCCAAGCTTCCGAAAGCCTTCGGCGGCCAATCCTACTCTGAAACGGGTGCCGTCCGTTGGGTAGAAATAAAACCTGCCATCTTCAGATTGTATGGTGCCGCCCATCAATTTGGCCCACGTTGCCAGCAAGGTTTTGGCCGGTTCCGAAGGGTTGTTGGGCGTGCGAATGGTCAGTTGTGTGGCTAAATCTGAGTAGGTGCTGTCAAATACATCGGGGTTGTTTTTTGCGATGCCAATGATATCCGGCATGAGCGACAAAATTTCCTTGGCCGGGATGAAAACCGGGTTGGTGACAACCGTCGCAAAGCGGTTGGTCTGGTCGGGTGAAACGCTGTTTAGAGGCCGCTCAGACGCTTTG
>JANXUO010000407.1 GCA_025356245.1 Hymenobacter sp. | reverse complement strand
CGGGCGATTCGTCCGACGAGAGACTACGCGAGTCGTTCAACGGGCAGTGGCTGGACGAACCGCTTCGCGGAATTCGCCCGACCACTGCCCTGGCCGCGCCGCTAATTGTAATCCGGCAGCGTCTTGTACTTGCGGCCAAATTCCAGCATCTGCTCGGCAAAGTCGTCGGGGTACGTCACCTGCACGTCCTGGATGCGGCCTTCGCGCTCCAGGGGTGCCAGGTGGGGCTGGATAAAGCCCTGGTAGGGGGCGATGTGCAGCTTGGCGTAGCGGGCCAGAACTTCCTTGTGCAGCACGGGGTCCACTGTCACGCCGTAGGTTTCGATGAGGGCCTTGCCGGCGGCGTAGTCGCCCTCGCTGGTGATGCGCTGCATCTCGCGCAGCAGCTGCCCAAACAGGCCGCGCAGGCGCTCGTAGCTGTTGATGCGGACGTAGGTTTTGTTGTTCACCTTCAGCAGCTCCACGGTTTTGTCTTTGGCACCCTTGGCCAGCACCCAGCGGGCCACCAGGGCGCGGTTGCGCATGTGGGCCTCCTCAATGGTTTCGCCGGGCTGCAGGCGGGTGAGCTGGGTGAGCAGGCCGTTGCGGAGGTAGCTGTCGTATTCGGCCTTGGCCACGTCGTTGCCGGCCGGCACCACGCCCATCTGGGCGAGCTTGGCATCGGGCAGGTAATACAGGGCCACCAGGTCGGCGCGGGCTTCTTCAAGGGCCGAGGCGTAGCTTTTGAGGGTTTCCTTGGTGGTGCCGACGCCGGGGTTTATCTGGCCCGAGGCGTGGCCAATTACCTCGTGCATGTCGGTGTGCAGCTTGCCGGCCAGGGCTCCGTAGCGCCGGGCACGGGCTTTTTCGTCGGCCCCCAGCACAAACTCGTCCAGCATCCCGGAGCCGGCGTTGGCCAGGTCGTAGGCTTCCACAATGTTGCCCAGGTTCACCGACTTGGAGCCGTGCGCGGCCCGAATCCAGGTAGCGTTGGGCAGGTTGATGCCGATGGGCGTGTTGGGGGCCGCGTCGCCGGCTTCCATCACCACGGTAATTACCTTGGCGCTGATGCCCACCACGCTTTTCTTCTTGTGTTCGGGCTTGATGGGCGAGTTGTCTTCAAACCACTGGGCCTCGCGGCCGATGGCGGCGATGCGCTTGGTGGCCTCCAAATCCTTGAACGACACCACCGACTCGTAGCTGGCGCGGTAGCCCAACGGGTCGCCGTACACCTCGATAAAGCCGTTCACGAAATCGACCCGCGCGGCGGTGTCCTTTACCCAACCAATGTTGTAGTCGTCCCACACCCCCAGGTCGCCCTGGGCGTAAAACAGCATCAGGCGGCCCAGCGAGGCTTTTTGCTCGGGCGTTTCGGCCACGTCCACGGCCTTGCCCAGCCAGTACATTATCTGGTTGATGGCCGGGGCGTACATGCCCTTGCTGCTCCACACGCGCTCGGTTACGGCCCCGCCGCTTTTGGTCAGCTTCGAGTTGAGGCCGTAGGAAATGGGATGCGGGTCGGCTTTGTCGATTTTTTTGGCGTAGAACGCTTCGGCTTCTTTTTGGGTCACGTCCTCGTAAAAGTTGGTGGCCGAGGTGGTTAGCAGGTCCTTGCCCGCCTCCTGGTTTACGCGCTTGGGGGCCACCGTCGGGTCGAAGATGATGGGCGTGAGGAAGGCCAGGAACTTGTCCACCGTTTCGCCCTGCAGCAGGGGCAGCGTTTTGGGGTCGGCGGCGCGCACCAGCCCGGCAAAATAGCTGGCCGAGCATTCGGGCAAAAACTTCCGGGTAGAATAATGGTGGTGAATGCCGTTCGAAAACCACACCCGCTTGGTGTACACGGCCAGCTTCTTGGCCTGGTCGGCCTGCGCGGGTACCTTCAGCTGGGCCTGGTTCAGGGGCCAGAGGGCGTCCAGGGTGCGGCGCACCCGCAGGTTGTGCTTGTAGTTCTGGTCGTAGATGATGTCGCGCCCGCTCAGGGCAGCTTCCGATAAAAAGAAGAGCAGCTCCTTCTGCTTCGAAGTCAATTTTTCAAAGCCGGGCACCTGGTAGCGCAGGATGCGCAAGTCGGCAAACTGCTCGCTGATGGTCTTAAATCCCGGAATGCCAGTTGTTGGGGCGGAGCTAATAGGAGCTGTAGCGGCGGGCCGGGTGGGCTGGGCCTGAGCGCTCGTGCCGGCCCCGATGGCCAGCGGCAGCCCCACGGCCCAAAGCAAAAGTTGGTTCATTCTAAAGATGCGACAAGGGTGGATAGCGGCTGCAAGTTACGGCCCGACCTAATCTTGGTTTGGCCGCCAACCACTTTGTTGCCCGGCCGCAAGCCCAATTCGCCCATCATCGTCGGCCTTCCGTTGGCGCAAACGGCCGACGAACGCCCTAGTTGGTGCGGGCCAAACCGCCGTATTGCAGGACGAATACTGTGTGGGCGTTTCGCGGAATAAAAACGCCCGGCACCGCGCTAAGCCGCGTCCGCCACGGTGGCCCGTCGGTCGAGCTTGCCACTGGCCGTGCTGGCGAAGGCGGGCACAAACGCCCAGTGCCGGGGCTGCTCGTAGGGGCCGAGGCGGGCCGCCAGCAGCGCCTGCACCTGCGCCAGCTGGGCGGCGGGCAGGGCCGGGCCTTCAAGGTACGCCGCCACGGCCTGGCCCAGGCGCTCGTCGGGGCGGCCCGTCACGAAGCAGCGGCGGGCCGCGCCCACCTCGGCCAGCGCCACTTCGAGCACCATCTCTACCTTCTCGGCGGCCACCTTCACCCCGCCGGAGTTGATGACGAAATCGGCCCGCCCCAGCCACCGAAAGCCGTGCTCGGCGGGCAGCAGCTCCACCAAATCGTTGGTGACGATGAGCGCGTCGTCGGTCACGTCGCCGCGCAGCGTCAGGCAGCCGCGCTCGTCCTGCCCGGCCGCCACGCCGGGCAGCACCCGGTAATAATCCGTCGCCTCCGGCCCGTTGAGGCGGCGCAGGGCCACGTGCGAGCAGGTTTCGGTCATGCCGTAGGTGTGCCACACGGGCACCGTGAGGGCCGCTTGCAGCGCCTCGTGCAAGCCCGTGCCCACCGGGGCGCCGCCAATCAGCACCGCCCGCAGGGTGTTGAGGCGCGGGGCCAGCCCGGCGGCCAGCACGGCCTGCAGTTGCAGCGGCACCAGGGCCACAAAATCAAATTCGGCGTCGGCCGCCACGTACTCGAACGGGTTGGCGTGGGGCTCCACCACGGTCAGGTGCAGGTTCCGTTCCAGGCCGCGCACCAGCATCATCAGCCCGCCAATGTACTCGCAGTTAAGGCACACCAGCGCCCGGTCGCCGGGGCCGAGGTCGAAAAAATCGCCGGTGCGACGGGCCGAGGCTTCGAGCTGCCGCCGCCGCAGCGGGTAGCTTTTGGGCGTGCCGGTACTGCCCGAGGTGGGCATCTCAAACTCCTGCACGCCCGTGAGCCACTCGCGCACCCGCTCCAATACGCGCGCCTCGTAGCCGTTGAGGGCCGTGGGCGTAGTGGCCGGGTACTGCTGAATGGCTTCGTAAGCAAACGGGCGCCCGTTAAGCAGCAGGGCGGTGGGGAGGATGGAAGAGGCCATACGGCAAAAATACGCGGCCCCGCGCGCCACTGCCTGCCCCGCCAGCAAGCGCCCTCACCAATTACGTGTGGCCCTGCCCAGCGCCCAACCCGGCAGGCATACCTACCCTAAGGCTAAAGCGCGCCCAGTTAATTCCTCAAAAATCACTTTCGATACGCTGCAGAACGGGCAGTGATAGAATGAAACATGGGTGGGCTGGAGGAGGATTAGGGGTAACGAACAGGGCTTGGCGCAGGCGGGGACTTCAGGGAGCTTCCGCTCAGCTTTTGTTTTCAAGTTAAATAGAGTGTGGAAGATGATGACTTAGCATTCTGCCCCACTTGCGCCAAGCCCATGTTGGGTGCGGTGCTTATTCGGCGGCAATTTTGCTGTTTTCAACATATGATTTGCCAGTTCCAGCTTTTTACGGAACTGAATCTTGCCTTCGTATTTGTCAAGAGTAGGGTCAACTGCTACGATGGGCAGCTTACGGTTGCTTAGTTCCTGGACTGTTTTCATGGTCTGTGGTAAGTTAAGATGGTTTGCGTTGTGCGAGAAAACCATCGTATTTGTTGCCGGGTTCAAATTCTACAAATTCGTCGCTTACTTGTCCGTAGAGGTAAAAGTCTTGTCGCATTTGCTCCAGATATTTGGTGATGCCCATGCGGTACAGCCTGGTCCGCGCTTTGGTGCTGCCGGTCGCGTAGACAAACGCTTCGGGAAACTGGTTGACGAAAGCGTAAATGGCTCCAACTACGGTAGCCAAAACCTTTTCGGTATCGCCGTTATCGGTCACAGTCAAGTCATCAATCTCGCCGGTTTCTGGGTCCTTGTCACCAAAAGCGAGGTTAAAAAGTCCCGGGTCACGGGTTTCCTGAAATTCAATAAGCTTGCGGATAGCACCCTTCGGCCCTTCACTGACAAACTCGTATCGTTTGCCTTGTGTACTGGTTTTTAAGTGATATTTCTCAGCTTTCATGTGGCTTTGCCAGTCAGCTTGAAGGTAACGAGAATAAGGTCAGTTCCTTGTATTAGGCAGCAGGTTGGCAGCATCGCAGCCAACGTTGAGGGCATTGTACAGGTTGGGAATTAGCATTTCGTCTGCCCGGAACTGCTGCTGATTAAAAATATAAAATTGAAGTTAAGAACTAATGCTCAATGTTGCTTGTCCTGCCCGAACAAATGCTGAACAGAATTACAAATGCTCATTGTTATTCCGTCTGCCCAACTTGCACAGAACCCAATGTTGCCTGCAGTTTTTGTCACACGGTGTCAAAAACTAATTTGTAATCTTTTGTGTCAATAGTTGCTTTGTAAAATTTTACTTGGTTATAGTTCTGTCTTTCTTGTATTAATTTCTTGATTGTTTTTATTTGTTTGATAGGTGTCCTAACGCCAAAATATATACCTGTCAAACTTTCTGGCTTGAAAGAATAAAATCCGCTTTTTTTCTTGATTAACCTTACTTCTTTTTCATATTTCCAATGGTCGGATTTATGCAGCATTAATTGTCCAACTACATTTTTTTTTGTCATTGTAGTAATTGTATGTTGGATAAGTTTTGTCATAACTTACTTTCTTGAATGGTCGGAAAAATTCTTCATCTTTCGTATGGTCAAACTCTAAGCATAATCCTTTGTGGTCTTCTGTATAGTGTGCCCACATTAAAAGGTTGTCTTTTGTTTGTGTGAAACAGGTCAAGCCTAATTTGCCAATTACTTGCTTTGAGATTGAGTTAATTTTCTTTTGGAAAGCTTCTTTGTCTTCAAAGTCTGTATCAATAAGTCGTTGTATATCTTGGTCAATATATTGTGAGTTTTTCCAATTTGCTATTTTATAATAATTTTTAATTTGGTCAGGTGTGTTATCCCCGTCAATTGTCAAATTACAGTCGAAAGGGTCGTTAAATGAAAAAGGGTCTGAAAACCAAATTTCATTATTTATCAATAGGTCGTAAAGAAATTTGTTGACACGATGATACTTGAAGACGGATTTGGTCGTCAATTTATCATTTGTCAAACTGCCTAATATGTTTAGTATGCGGTTCTCCATAAAATTGCAGGCAATATTAGTATTGCCGTAACTCGTCGGCGCAGAAGTTGCGGCACTCCTGCCAACGAGGGTTGTGTTACCGCAAGTATACGACGGTTTCGAGTTGCGCAATGCAAACCGCTTCGAAGCCGCTGTGGCAAAGCGCAACGGCCCGGCCCGCAAGTAGCGAGCCGGGCCGTTTTATCGGTAACAACGCTTTGTGCTACTGCACCAGCAGCCGCTTAAACTCGGTGTGGGTGCGCAGCTGCACGGTGAGGACGTACACCCCCGGCCGCAGGCCCGCGGGCACGGCGTAGCCCAGCGGCGCGTCGGCGCTGAGGGCCGCTTGCGTGCTGTTGCCCACGGGCTGGCCTTGGGCATCGCGCAACGTCAGCTCGGCCGGGCCTTCGTAGCCGGCTACGCTGAGCCAGGCTTGGGCTCCGGCTTCCACGGGGTTGGTTATTGTCACTTGGGGTTTGCCGGTGGCCTGGCGGGCGGCGCCAAAAGCCACCGCGGCCGCGGCCCGCGGCCAGGCGCTGGCCTGGGTCGAGACGCGCAGGGTGTAGGCGGTGGTGTTGCTGGTGGCCCCGTTGTAGCCGTACACCTTCACATAGTAAGTGGCGGCGGGCGCGGTGTTGTACACAATGGCCTCGTCGATGGTGCTGGCGGCGGTGGAGGAGTAGAGCAGGGTGCCGCTGGCGTTGTACAGCTCCAGGTCGTAGTCGGCGGGCAAGGTGCTAAGTGTGACCTTGATGTTGTTATTGGTGCTGCTGCTCGTAAACTGGTACCAGTCCACGTCAGTGGCTGGGCACACGTAAGCCAGGGTATTCACGTTCACGCCAATGGCCTTGCCGGCGGCCAGGGTTTCGTTGGCTTCGTAGCTATCGGTAGGGCAGCCGGCCGGCCCGCCCATCGATGCCCAGTTGGCCGCAAAGCCGGGGCGCGTGGTGGCGCAGTCGCTGCGCAGCTCCAGAAACATCTTGCCCGACGAAGCCGTGATGGTGCCGGGGTTGGTGGTGCCCGAGTACTTGCCAATCAGCGGCGCCTGGTTGTTGGCTCCGTTGAATACCAACAGGTTGTCGTAGCCGCTTTCGAGGTCGAAGCTCGAAAAGCTGAGGCTGACGCTGGTGGCCCCGGTGGGGGCGATGAGCTGGCACTGGCGCACGTCGTTGGGGTAGTCGGCGGCGGCTCCGCCGGCGTCGTACGCGGTGCCCGTGGCGGCGCTCAGCGTCGAAACCACGGGGGCGTTGTTGATGAGGGTGTAGAAATACTCCCAGTTCCAGTTCACGCCGGGGTCGGTGTGGGTTTGGTTGGGGAAGTGCTGGTGGCCCTTGATTTTCACGCAAGCTCCCGTGCTGAACGTGCCGGTGGTAGCCGTTCCGTAAAACGTGCGCAGGCCGCTGATGCCGTAGCCGCTGCCGATGATGTCGCGGGCCAGCGCCGCCGAACTGCCGTACATGGCCTTGGTGTACCAGGAAGCATCGGCCACGTAGCCTTCGTGCTCGGTGCCAATGGTGTAGGGGTTTTCGGAGCCGATGTGCCAGGCCTTATTGGCCTCGCTCACCATCTGCGTCACCTGCCCGTCGCTGGAGCGGATGACGTAATGCGCCGACACCTGCGACGAACAGTTTTTGAACCACGAGATGGAGCCCGCGTACGAGCCCTGCGTGGTGTGAATGGCGTAGTGCGTAACGGCTACCCCGCCCCGGCCGCTGTAGTTGCAGGCGGTAAAATCGGTGACGGCCGGGCCGTAGTCGGCCGATGTTATCCGGGCTGTCGTCGAGCCGCCGGGGTTGTACACCCGCCCCTCGGCCTCCACCTTATCGGCCAACACCTGGGTCTTTCCCGCGCTCAGCACCGGGTAGTTGGCTCCGAAGATGGCCGGTAGGTCGAGGTGGTAATCGGGGAAATGGTACTGAGCCTGCTTGTCGGCTTGGGTCAGGAACAGCAGCACACTGTAGAGGTGCGTGTCGAGGGCGAAGTTGCTTACCGCGTCCTTGGTCAGCGGCAGCTCGCTGAGTGCAATCAGCACGGGCAGGTGCTGGGCCGGGGCGTCGGCCTTGAGCCGCCGCTCGGTGGCCAGCCGCGCGTAAGCCGCCGCGTAGGCCAGGATGTTGCTGCGCGGGTCGGCTTTAATGCGGGCCTCGCTTACTTCCGCGAGTTGGGCCACCAGCTTCAGATTTTCGCGGAAATAACCCTTGCCATCGGCAAAAAGGCCCATCACGCCCGACGGCAACGGCATGCCCGTGCAGCTGGCCTGCTCCCCGGTCTCAATGTGCCGAATGTGCGTTTGAGTGTAAGCGACTGCCTCCAATACCCCGCGCGGAATGATGGGATACAGCCGGTAGGCATCGAAGCTGTTTAGAAAGTCAAAGGACTCCCAAGAAAGCGCGAAATTTGAGTTGCAACACTCCTTTTTCCGCATTTTAATG
>JANXUO010000049.1 GCA_025356245.1 Hymenobacter sp. | reverse complement strand
ATCGTCGACCGCGCGCGGGATGACCCCGATGTGGAGCGACTTGGCCTTGCGCGGTTCGCGATAGGCGAAAAAGGCAAGGCTCGTAGGCACCACGGGCGTACTCGTAAGCATCACGGACGTACTCGTAGGCACCACGGGCCTACTCGTAGGCACCACGGACGTACTCGTAAGCACCACGGGCCTACTCGTAGATACCACGAATGTACTCGTGGGCACCACGGGCGTACTCGTAGGCGCAAAGGCGCTGCTTGCACGGGATGAATGGGCGCTGTTGCGGCATGCAAGGGTGGTTGTTGTCAATAAGGTAATGCAATGCTTATCTTTCGGGCATCCAATCACTCTTTTTCTCTTTTTTGCATGAACGCACAAGAAATTTCCTTGTTGAACAGCGGCCAGGACGTGGGCCTGGCGGTGGCTCCTTTTGGCAAGGAACTGACCGATTTTGCACCCCTGGCGGCGGCCGAGGCCGAGCGGGCCGCGCTGGTGACGGCCATTGCGGCGCGGGTGGCTATTCAGGGGGCCATTACGACGCCCAGCACCACGGCCAAAGACGACGCCCGCGAGCGCATGGCCGTGGCGGCCGACGTGCTGTCGGCCCGCGCCCAGGGCTACGCTTTGGCCACCAAGCAGCCGGCTCTGAAGCAAAGCCTGACGCTAAGCTACGCCGACGTGCGCTACGGCGAGGCCACCGAGGACGTGAACCACGTGCGCGACCTGGTGCGGAAGGTGCAGGCCCTGCCTGCCCAGGTACGCAAAGACTACCGCCTGACCGATGCCATCGTGCAGGCCCCGGCCCTGGCCGCCGACGAATTTGAGCAGGCCGCCGACGCCCAAACCGACACCAAGGAAGCCCCGCGCCTGGCCACGCTGGCCCTGCCCGAACTGCTGACCCGCCTGGGCGCGGCCCTGCGCCTGATGAGCACGCTGCTGAAGGGCCAAAGCACCGACGCCGACCCCAAATTCCGGTGGGCCGACTTGTACGCGGCGTTCGCGAATGCCAACAAGCGGCGCAAGGTGGCCCCCAAGCGCCAATTGCCGGCCGGGCAGCCCCGCATTGTGCGCACACTGCCCTTCACGCACGCCGACGGGCAGCCCGCCCGCCTGGCCAACACCAACTACGGCCCGGCTTACACCCTCACCGTCGAAAACCGCGCCGCCGTGCCCCTGCTGTTGTGGATGGCCCAACGCGACGGCCTCAAAACGACGCCCTTTCCCTGCGCGGCCGGGGCCGTTACCACCCTCACCCGCGAGCAGCTGGGGCCGGCCACGGCCCGCTACCTGATGGGCGAGTTTGCCGGACCCGCCGGCGGCGCGGCCACGGTGGTGGTGCGGCGGGTGGTGCGTTAAAAGCGCTGACGCAAGGCTGTGGGCTGCGGCCTTGCCCTTATTCTGGCGACGCAAAAGCTCCCTTCCCGGCCAGGAGGGGGGCTTTTTTTGTGGGCATTTTTTTGAAATGGCTGACATAAGGGCCGCAGTAGGGCCGACTTGATGTGGGGCAAGTGACCGTGGAAATAAAAGAACGTATTACCTTAACGGGGTAGTTTCTCACCCTCTCTTCCTCCTTGTGGCATGAAACATTCGATAAAATCAAGTTGGTGGGGCCGCGTCCGGCGCGGGGTGCTGGGGCTGGCGGGGTTGCTGGGGCTGGCGGGCGTTGCGCGGGCGCAGGGGCCGGTGTTCGACCGGGTGAGCGAGTGCGGGCAGAGCCCGTCGAGCAGCAATTTTCTGCTGGAGAAAATCGCGGTGGACGCGGCGGGCAACACCTACGCCACGGGGTTTTTTGAGGGCGCGGCCCTGTTTGGTGCCACGATTTTGACCAGCGCGGGCGGCAAGGACTGGTGGGTGGCCAAGCTCGACGCGGCGGGGGCCGTGGCGTGGGCCGTGCGGGGCGGGGGGCCGGGCGAGGACCGGCCCTACGGGCTGGCGCTCGACGGGCAGGGGCACGTGTTCGTGGGGGGGCAGGCGCAGGGGCAGGCCGTGTTCGGGGCCTTCGCCCTCAACAACAACCCGCAGGCCGACGCGAAGGTGGCCGTGGCGCGGCTCGACGCGGGCACCGGGGCCTGGCAGTGGCTGGCGGCGGGCGGCGACGACGCCAACAACGAGTGCCGGGGGCTGGCGGCGGACGGGCGGGGGCACGTGTACGTGGGGGGGCGCACGGGGGTGCGGGGCTCGATTGTCCAGTTCGGGGCCGTCCAGCTGCGCCCGTACGGCGACGGCGACCTGTTTGCCGCACGGCTGGATGCGGGCACCGGGGCCTGGCAGTGGGCGACGCTGGCGGGGGCCACGCAGGTCGTCGAACTGCACACGACGGCCCTGGCCCTGGACGGGGCGGGCGGGGTGTACACAACAGGTACGCACCGCAACTACACGGCCCCCGTCCTCTTCGGTCCGGCGCTGGCGTTGCCCCTAATGGTGGGGGGCAGCGGGAGCGACGTTTTCGTGGCCAAGCTCGACACGGCCGGGGCGTGGCGGTGGGTGAGTAATGGCGGTGGCCCGGACGGGACCGACGAGCCGCAGGCGCTGGCGGCCGACGCGGCGGGGAACGTGGTAGTAAGTGGGTTTTTCAGCAGCACGGCCCCGCGCTTCGGGGCCACGACCTTGGCCAACACGAGTGGGCTGGACCAATTCGGGTATTTGTTTGACGACGGGTTGGTGGCGGGGCTGGATGCGGGCACCGGGGCCTGGCGCTGGGCCGTGGCCACCGCTGGCGTGCGAAGTGAGTTTTGCCGGGGCGTGGCCCTGGACAGGGCGGGCGATGCTTACGTGACAGGTTTTGCCAACGGCCCGGCCACGGTGGGTCCGCTGTCCTTCAGCCCGGCCATCGCCGACGTGTTTGCCGCTCGGTTAGATGCGGCCACCGGGCGCTGGCGCTGGGCTGTGGCCGGGGGGGGCGGACGCAAGTACAGCGCGGTCTCAGCTCTGGGGCCGGGGGGCACGCTCTACGTGGGGGGCTTGGGCGGCAACGCGGCGCAAATGAATTTCGGCCCCGTGGCGCTGGCCGGGGCACCGGGGCTGATGCAGGGGTTTGTGGCGCGGCTGGCCGGGGCAGCCGGGCCACTGGGCGTAGCCCCAGCGGGGGGGCTGGTGCCGTTGGGGCTGGCGGTGTGGCCCAACCCGGCCCCGGTGGGAGGGCTGGTGCAAGTGCAGGGGCTGGCCGCCGGAGCGCTGGTGCAGGTGTTCGACGCCACGGGCCGGGAGGTGGCCCGCCTGCGCCCGGCGGGGCCGGTGGGCGGGGCGGTGCCGGCCGAGCTGCTGCTGCCGGCCGGGTTGCCGCCGGGCCTCTACCTGCTGCGCGCCGGCCGGCAAACCGCGAAGCTGCAACTCGAATGAGACTCGCGTTGCTACCCGTTGTTGAGTTTTCGCCGCCCGTCGCCTACCCTTCGTTTCGCCCTTACCTTTTTGACCATGAGCTGCTTCTTTTCTTCCCGCGCCCCCCGTTTCGTTGGCCTGCTGGCCGTTTGCCTGGCCCTGGCGGGCGGTGCCCACGCCCAGGCCCCGGCCGCGCCGGTCTTTGACCGGGTGAGCGAGTGCGGGCAAAGCCCGTCGAGCAGCGTGTTTCTGGTGGAAAAGATTGCGGTGGACGCGGCGGGCAACGTGTACGCTGCGGGGTACTTTGCGGGCGTGGCCCTCTTCGGCAGTACGCTGCTGACGAGCGCGGGCGGCACGGACTGGTGGGTGGCCAGGCTCGACGCGGCGGGGGCGGTGGCCTGGGCCGTGCGGGGCGGGGGGCCGGGCGACGACCGGCCCTACGGGCTGGCGCTCGACGGGCAGGGGCACGTGTTCGTGGGCGGGGAGGCGCAGGGGCAGGCCACGTTCGGCCCGCTGGCGTTGGGCAACAACCCGCTGGCCGACCCGGTGGTGGCCGTGGCGCGGCTCGACGCGGCGGGCGGGGCGTGGCAGTGGCTGGCGCAGGGGGGCGACGACCGCAACAACGAGTGCCGGGGCCTGGCCGTGGACGGGCGGGGGCACGTGTACGTGGGGGGGCGCACGGGGGTGCGGGGCTCGATTGCCACCTTCGGCGGCCTCCAACTGCGGCCGCGCGGCAGCGGCAACCTCTTCGCGGCGCGGCTGGACGCGGGCACGGGGGCCTGGCAGTGGGTGACGCTGGCGGGCAGCGGGGAAGGCGGGCTCTCCACGACGGCCCTGGCCCTGGACGGGGCGGGCGGGGTGTACGTGGCGGGCCGCTACCAAACCTACCCGGCGGCCGTGCCCTTCGGGCCGGGGGTGTCGTTGCCGCCGGCGGTGACGGGGTTTGGGGGCGACGTGTTCGTGGCCAAGCTCGACACGGCCGGGGCGTGGCGCTGGGTAAGTGGCGGCGGCGGCCCGGACGGGGCCGACGAGCCGCAGGCGCTGGCGGCCGACGCGGCAGGGCGCGTAGTGGTGTGCGGGTACTTCCGCAGCACCGCCCCGTCCTTCGGGGCTACGGTGCTGACGAACACGAGCGGGTTGAGCCAATTTGGCACCTTACTCGAGGATGGGTTCGCAGCGGGGCTCGACGCGGGCACGGGGGCTTGGCGCTGGGCTGTGCCCATCAGCGGCTCACAGACGGAATTTTGCAAAGGTGCAGCCTTGGATGGGGCGGGTGATGCCTACCTGATTGGCTTTGCCAATGGGCAGGCCACAGTGGGGCCGCTCACCTTTACCCCATCCAGTGTCGACTTGTTTGCCGCCCGGTTAAGCGCTACTACCGGGCAGTGGCGCTGGGCATTGGCCGGGGGCGGGCGGGGAGATAAGGCCGGCTCGGCCCTGGCCCTGGGGTCGGGGGGAAGCCTATATGTATGCGGTAGCAGCGTCGGCGCCACGCAAACCGACTTTGGCCCGGTGGCGCTGGCCGGGGCGCCGGGGCTGTGGCAGGGCTTCGTGGCGCGGCTGGCCGGGGCGGCCGGGCCGCTGGGCACACGGCCGCCGGTGTGGGCCGGGGCCGGGCTGGCGGTGTGGCCCAACCCGGCGGCAGTGGGCGGGCGGGTGCAGGTGCAGGGGCTGGCGGCCGGGGCGCTGGTGCAGGTGCTGGACGCCACGGGCCGGGAGGTGGCCCGCCTGCGCGGGGTGGGCGGGGCGGAGCCGCTGGCGCTGCCGGCCGGGTTGGCACCGGGCCTTTACCTGCTGCGGGCCGGGGCGCAAACGGTAAAGCTGCAACTCGAATGAGGTACAAATTGCTGGCCTTGCTGCCGCGCTCTTTTTTTGGAAGCGTTTAATTTTTTCAGTTCATATACCTTTTGAGTTATGTTGAAATTGTTTGCCACTTCTTGTTGCTGGACGGGGCTCATGCTTGCCGCTGCCGCCCAGCCCACTGTCCAACGCCCAGGGTCCAACCCAGCAACGCCAATCGAGCTTGATGGGAATACCGCACCAGCCGCAGCCGGGATACCGCCCACCAGCAACCGGGGTACTTGGTCGGCCGTGTTTCCCTGGGGGCCGGCCGGTGCTCCCTTCGTGGCCATTCACAGCCACCTGCTGCCGAATGGCAAGTTGTTGAGCTGGTCTGCCG
Organism: Hymenobacter sp.; assembly: GCA_025356245.1. Classification (GTDB taxonomy): domain Bacteria; phylum Bacteroidota; class Bacteroidia; order Cytophagales; family Hymenobacteraceae; genus Hymenobacter. The sequence goes on along the minus strand of JANXUO010000049.1, from coordinate 2,228 downwards.
GAACCACCCCCGCACTCTGGAACCCAAATGCCGGTATTGGCAGCGTGTCATTCACGGCATTGCCCACAGTAACCAGCGGGTGCAACGTCTTTTGCAGCGGGCACTCGTTTTTGCCTAACGGTAAATTATTTATTGCTGGGGGGCATTCGGATGCGTTTTGTGACCGAACCAGACAAAACGAGTTTGTTGGAATGCCCGATGGAAACATATTCGACTTTGCGGCTAACGCGTGGCAGCGGGTTGATAGTATGAGGCACGGCCGTTGGTATCCCACCAACACCAGCCTGGGCAGCGGCAAAGTGCTGGTAACGTCCGGTGCCCTCAATGGCTGCTCAAATGCCAACAACAGCACCCCCGAGGTATGGCAGCCCGCCAGCGGCACCTGGCACCGCCTCGGGGGCGCGGTACGCGAGTTGCCACTCTACCCGTGGCTGTTTGCCGCCCCCAACGGCAAAGTATTCAATGCCGGCCCCAATGTGGACACCGGCTATTTAGACCTGGCGGGCACGGGCACCTGGACCGGGACGGGCAACACCACCTTTGGGGGTGGCTTGCTGGTGCCCGGCAGCCCGTTGCAAAACGGTCAGCGCATCCAGGGCACGGCCGTCATGTACCAGCCGGGCCGTATTTTGGTAATGGGCGGCACCGGGGGCTACGGGGCCGCCGGTACCAACGGCAACCGGGCACCGGGCGTCACCAACACCACCGAATTGATAGAGCTGACCCCGACCGGGGCGCAGTTTCGGCCGGGGCCGCCCATGCAATACCCCCGGCACCACGTCAACAGCACGCTGCTGCCCGACGGCTCGGTGCTGGTAACCGGGGGCACCGCCCACCCTTATTTTCCTTCCGATGCCTACGCCGTACTGCCCGCCGAGCTGTGGTCGCCGCCCTCGGCTGCTTACCCCGACGGGCGCTGGACGACCCTGGCTGCCATGCAGTAGCCCCGGCTCTACCACTCCACGGCCGTGCTGCTGCCCGACGGGCGGGTGCTTTCGGCCGGCGGCGGCAACAACGGCAACGGCACCAATACGTTCGTCAATCATCCCAACGCGGAACTGTTCAGCCCGCCCTACTTATCCAACCCTATTTCCAGTGTTCGGCCCGTGCTGACCAGCGCCCCGGCCATCGTGGGCTACGGGCAAAACTTTACGGTGGCTACGCCCGATGCGGCCAGCATCACCCGCGTTACGCTGGTGCGGCTTACCTCGGTCACGCATTCGTTCAACCAAAATCAGCGGTTTCTCGAACTCGGTTTTGCCTCGGGGGGCAGTGGGGCACTTACCGTCACGGCCCCGGTCAATGCCAACTGCCCGCCTGGGCAATACTTACTCTTTTTGTTGAATGATTTGGGAGTGCCCTCGGTCGGTCGCGTCATAACTATCGACGCGAGTGCCTGCCCGCCGGAGGTTACGTTTGTCGAAACGCTGCTTTCACGGGGCAAATGTTGGGATAATATGCGCGTCACGGCCAGCGGCTCCAATATTGGCGCTACCCGTTGGTTTCTGGACGGCGTATTGCAATCGGCGGTTCCCGCTGGGCAGTTGTATTTCGATTTCCGGCTCACCAACACCGCTCCCACCGCTACCTATGGCCTGGAAGTAACGCCGCCTTGCGGGGGAACCCCCTTATTGGTGGAAAACGCTATTACCCACAGCGGTATTGGCCCTTGCACGCCGCCGCCGCCAGCCCGTCAGCTACCGCTGCAGCCAGCACTGCTAAAATAGCGTTGGCATCAGACGTAGCCAGCGCACTGCACTAACTGCGCTGTGCCAACCGCTCCCTTCCAGCCCGGAAGAGAGCGGTTTTTTTTCGCGCCAGCCGTTTTATCGGGATAAAATAACCACGCCGTACGGGGCCAGCGCCGTGCTGCCCGACCAGGCGTAGCCGTCACGCGGCTCGGCTTGCCCCGTCATCCCCAGGCTGTCAAAATCGCCGAATGAGCCGTCGTAGCCGCGCCAGTCCGAGTTGAAGCGGCAGGGCCAGTCGCCGCCGGCGGGCAGGCCGATGGTGTAGGCATCGTAGGCGCGGTCGGCGAAGTTGGCCACGATGACGGTGGCATCGCCGGGGCCGTCTTCGGCGTCGGCCCAGCGGACGAAGGCCAGCACTTTATCGTCGTTATTGACGTGGAAGACGCGGGTGTGCTGCCCGCCCAGGCCGCGGGTGGTGCCGCGCTGGTTGCGGCGCAGGGCAATCAGGTCGCGGTAGAGCTGCACGAGGCCGCCGAA
>JANXUO010000040.1 GCA_025356245.1 Hymenobacter sp. | reverse complement strand
CGAGGTAGTCGAAGCGGCCGGGCAGCTCCACGGCCTCCATTTTCAGACCCGGCTTCTCGCCGAGGCGATAGTAGGTGCAGAGGCTGTTAGCGGCCAGCAGCTCGTACACGGTGCGGCAGCCCGCGCAGCAGAAGGGCAATTCGGCCAGCAGCAGGGGGGCGGCGGGGCAGTCGTCGCCGCAGTGGGCGCAGGCCAGGCGGGTGGCGGGTTGTTCGAGGAGGGCGGGCACGGTGGGGGATGTGTTGCGCGGACTACAAAACCTGCGCTACTTGTAGCAGGGCAAGTACGCTGCCCTCATCGGTGAGCAGGCCCTGCTGGCGCCACAGCTCCACGCCCTGGCGCATAAGCACGCAGGCCGGCAGGGCGGCGGGCGCGAAGCTGCGCACCACGGCCGGGTGGCTGGCTTCGTCCACGGGCAGCACCCGCACGGTGGGGCCGAGGCGGGCTTGCAGCGTGCGCAGCCACGCGGCGGTTTGGCCGTGGTGCGGGCCGGGGCCGGCCGGGGGCAGCAACACCAGCAGCACGGCGGTTTCGGGCGGTACGGCAGCAGCAGGATGGAACATAAAAAGCGGGTCGAATTTGCTGGGGTAAAGCTACCTGCCTCCCCTACCGGCCCCCATGAGCCCGGTCAGCGGAGGGCTTGACTTTTGTCATGAATGCCTTAAAAACGCTCTTTTTCTGGGATTTACCTGGCGGCCGGCGCTACCTTTACTTGCGCTGCTTGCCGCCCTGCCAATGCTCAATTCTGCTTTTGCCTACGCCGTCACCACCATTCTGCTCGACCAGACCAACGAGTTTGTGGGGGTGTATGACGTGGAGGAAGGCTGGTTCACGCACGTAAACCCGGCCGGGGTGCGGCTGCTGGGCTACCCCTCGGCCCAGGCCCTGTACGGCGACCCGCTGCGGTCGCTACTCCCGCAGGCGCTCACCGCGGCCGAGTGGCAGCAATTGCGCAACCAGGTTATCGAGGCCGTGCGCTTCGAGGTCGAAACCGAAATTCGCCGCTTCGTGGGCGAGCCGTTTTGGGCGCGGGTCGAGATGACCAGCTTTTTCGTGGAAGGCGCCCCGTTTTTCCTCATACGCCTCACCGAGCAAAACCGCCTGCACCGGGCCGAGCGCGACCTCGCCGAGAGTCAGCGCCGCTTCGAGGCCGTGGTGGCCAGCGCCACCATCGGCATTGTGGTGTGCGACCGGGCCGGGGCCATCGTGTCGGCCAACCAGATGGCGCACCAGCAGTTTGGCTACCCCGACGACGCCCTGCCCGGCCTTCAGATTGAAGCCCTGGTGCCCAACGCCGCCGGCCGCCGCCACGTCCAGTTGCGCGAGTCCTTCAACGCCCAGCCCACCGTGCGGGCCATGAGCGCCCACCGCGGCGACCTGACGGGCCTGCGCCGCGATGGCGCGGTGTTTCCGGTGGAAGTGAGTCTGAGCTACTTTCACCTCGACGACGCCCTCTACACCGTGGCCTACATCCTCGACGTGACCGACAAAAAGGCCGCCGAGCGCGCCCTCATTGCTGCCCGTGAGCGCGCCGAGCGCCTCAACGCCGAGCTGGAGCAAAAGGTGGCCGAGCGCACGCACGCCCTGCTCACCACGCTGGAACAGCTGGAGCAGCGCAAAAACGAACTGGCCCAGGCCCTGGCCGCCGAGCAGGAGCTGGGCGAGCTGAAGTCGCGCTTCGTGAGCATGGCCTCGCACGAGTTCCGCACCCCGCTCACGGCCGTGCTTACCTCGGCCGACCTCATCGCCAAATACCCCGCCGCCGAGCAGCAGCCCCAGCGCCTGCGCCACCTGGCCCGCATCCGCCAAACCGTCATCCAACTCAACGACATCCTGGAAGAATTCCTCTCGGTGGGTCGCATCGAGGAAGGCAAGGTAGAAGCCCGCCCCGCCCGCCTCGACCTGCCCGCCCTGCTGCGCGAAACCACCGCCGACGTGCAGGCCCTGCGCAAGCCCGGCCAAAGCATCGCCACCGCAGTGGATTGCCCCGGCCAAGTGTGGCTCGACCCCTCGCTGCTGCGCAAAATACTGGTCAACCTGCTCTCCAACGCCCTCAAGTATTCGGGCGAAAACACCGAAGTGACCGTGCGGGTCGTGTGCGCCGCCGGCCGGCTCACGCTCGTGGTGCAGGACCAGGGCATGGGCATCTCGGCCGAAGACCAGGAGCATTTGTTCGAGCGGTTTTTTCGGGCCCGCAGCGCCGCCAACGTGGCCGGCACCGGCCTGGGCCTCTACATCATTGGGCAGTACCTGGAGCTGATGGGCGGCACCATCGACCTGCAAAGCGAGCTGAACGTGGGCACCACTGTTACCATTACCGTTCCCTATGACGACCATCTTGTTGATTGAAGACCACGACGTTATTCGCGAGAATACCGCCGAAATCCTGGAACTGGCCGGCTATGCTGTGCTCACGGCCGAAAACGGCAAAGTTGG
>JANXUO010000014.1 GCA_025356245.1 Hymenobacter sp. | reverse complement strand
GACCCGGAAGACCATTTTTTCGTCGTGAACCTTTACTCACTGGGGTTTTCGGCGCTTATTTTAGATAATCTGGTAACCAGTATTTTTCCTGGCGAAAAGGCCGTGCGCGAGCTGGGCGAAATTTATTTGCACGATGCCGGGCAGCGAAAATTGCCACTGGGCACATTTTGCCGGTTTGCGACGTGAGGGCGAAACTCGCCTCCCGCCAGGGAGGGGAGTTTTCTGACCGCCCTATTTCCCTCCATGCTGCACCCTACCCGCCTCGCCCTCATCGACATGGGCACCAATACCTTCCACCTGCTCATCGTGGAACTGCGGCCCGGCGAGAAGCCCCACGAGCTGCTGCGCACCAAAGCCGGGGTGCGGCTGGGCGAAGGCGGCATCAGCCGGGGCGAGATTGCGCCCGCGCCCTACGCCCGCGCCCTGCACACGCTGGCCGGCTTCAAGGAAGAAATGGAGTTGCACGGCGTGACGCAGGTGCGGGCCACCGCCACCAGCGCCATGCGCGTGGCCCGCAACGGCCCCGCGCTGGTGCACGACATCGCCGAGCAGTTCGGCATTGAGGTTGAAATCATCGGCGGCGACCGCGAGGCAGAGTTGATTTGGAAGGGCATCCGCCAGGCCGTACCGCTGGGCGCGCAACCCCAACTGCTGATGGACATCGGCGGCGGCTCGGTGGAGTTCATCATTGCCGACGAAGCTGAGATTTTTTGGAAGCAGAGCTTTGAAATCGGAGCCCAGCGCCTGCTCGACCAGTTTTTTTCGGACCCCAGCGGCATCATGCCCGCCACAGCCGTGGCGGCCGAGCAGACGTATTTCGACACCGTGCTGGAGCCCTTGATGGCTGCCCTGGTAACCCTGAAACCCGTGGGGCTGGTGGGCGCGTCGGGCAGCTTCGATAGCCTGGCCGACATGCAGCTCGGCCGCCTGCGCACCGAGTACGAGTTGCCGCCCTGCACCGAGCTGGCCGCCAGCAGCTTTCGGCACAGCTACGCGCAATTGCTGAGCCTGAACCACGAGCAGCGCACGGCCCTGCCCGGCATCCTGCCCATGCGGGCTGACATGTTGGTGGTAGCAGCGGTACTCATTGACTGGGTCCTGGGCGTAAGCGGCATCGAGCGCCTCCGCACCTCGGCTTATGCCTTAAAGGAAGGGCTGCTGAATGAAATGGCAGGCTGATTTTTATACGTCTATGACCCTCTCGTACAACCAGCTTTTTGCCTTTACCGAGGCTGTTTTTGCCGCCATTGGCTGCCCGCCGGCCGATGCCACGCTGGCCACCGAAACCCTGCTGGCCGCCGACCTGCGCGGCGTCGATTCGCACGGGGTGGCCCGCCTCTCGGGCTACGTGCGCCTCTGGGAAGCCGGGCGCATCAACCCCCGCCCCCGCGTGGGCATCAGCTACCAAACCCCCAGCACGGCCGTGGTGGACGGCGACGGCGGCCTGGGCCTGGTGGTGGGGCCCCGCGCCATGCACATCGCCATCGAAAAGGCCCGGGAAGTGGGCACCGGCTGGGTGTCGGTGCGCAACTCCAACCACTTCGGCATTGCCGGCTACCACGCCATGCTGGCCCTGCCCCACAGCATGATAGGCGTGGCCATGACCAACGCCTCGCCCCTGGTAGCGCCCACGCATTCGCTGGACCGACTGCTGGGCACCAACCCCATTGCCGTGGCCATTCCGGCCGGCGAGGAGCCCGATTTTGTGCTGGACATGGCCACCACCACCGCCGCCAACGGCAAGCTCGAAATCGCTCAACGCAAGCAAACGTCCATTCCCGAAGGCTGGGCGCAGGACGCCGCCGGCCACCCCAGCACCGACCCCAACGCCGTGAAAAACGGCGGGGCCCTGCTGCCGCTGGGCGGGGCCACCGGCTCGCACAAAGGCTACGGCCTGGGGGCCGTGGTCGATATCTTTTCGGCCGTGCTGTCGGGGGCCAACTACGGGCCGTGGTGCCGCCCTTTGTGGCCTTCCTCCAGCCGCCGGCCTACCCCGTGGGCCAGGGCCTGGGCCACTTTTTTGGGGCCATGCGGGTTGATGCCTTTCGGCCTGCCGACGAGTTCAAGGCCCACATGGACAACTGGATAACCACCTTCCGCCAGGCGCAGGCCGTGCCGGGCCAGCGGGTACTCATCCCCGGCGACCCAGAACGGGAAACCTCCAGCCAGCGCCTGCTGGACGGCATTCCGCTGTTAGCGGCCGTGGTGCAGGATTTGGAGGCCGTGGGCGGGAAGTTCGGGGTGAAGCTGTAGCCGTTTCGCGCCCGTTGCGCGGCACCAACCCGGCCGCTACGAAACCGGGTGCGCCGCCATACCCAGCGCCGCGACGGCGTTCGCCGCGTTCAAAAACGGGGACGAATACCCAGCGCCCGACTTGTTGATGAACAGGCAGGTACCGCCCGCCACCGCTTCGATGATGGCATCTTTTTCGGCCATGGGCAGGGCGGGGCAGCCCAGGCTGCGGCCCAGGCGGCCGTTTTGTTTGATGAAATCTTCGCTTACGTAATCGGCGCCGTGCATGACGATGCTGCGGGTGGCGGCGTTGGTGTTCCAGCCCTCGTCCTGGCCCAGCAGGCGCAGGCTGCGGCCGTGCTTGCCAGCGTATTCGCCTTCGGTAACGTAAAAGCCGAGGCTGCTCATGTTGCTTGCGTCGGTGTTCGAGAAGTGGGTGGCTTCGTTTTCGCCGGAGTTGTGGCCGTGGGCCACGAGGGTGTGAAAGAGCACCCGGTTTTCGGCCAAATCAAGCACCCAGAGGCGCTTTTCGGTGCTGGGCAAGTCAAAATCGACCACCGTCAGGCGCTGCTTGTCGTCGGCGAGCTTGCCGGCGGCTTGCAGGTTGAGGTAGCCGGTCAGGGCCCGCTCGAAGGTGGCAAACGGCAGGCCCTCGGCCTCGGCCCCGAGGGCGGCGTAGGCCGTGCGCATGTGGTCGGTGAAGCGTTGGGTGGGGGTGAGGGCGGCCACCGAATGGCGCAGGCCGCTTACTTCGCTAGCCATCGATTTATTAACCGGGCCGGCCAGGGGCGTGGCCAGAAAAAGCGCGGCCAGAAACGGCAACACCCGGCGGGCTACGCGTTGGGCCCGGCGGCGGGTTGTGCGCTTGCGCTGAACAATGCTGGTCTGGTGCATGGCAGGTTAAATTAATGAGTTGGAGTTTGAGAACTAGAGAGTGGAGCCGGAAAAATGGCCGGCCGTTCGTCTCGCACTGAATCAGAACCCTTGTACGGAAGCCCATACGCATCGGACACGCCAAACGCCGGGCGGGCGGGCAAAATTCCATACTTAACGCGGGCGGGTGCCGGAAAGCCGCCCGGCGCTAGCGCCAGCCGCGCTGCCCGAAGCGGCGGCCCGCGGCGGGGCCGTCGAGCCAGCGCGAGGCCAAGCCGGGGCCGCTGAGGAGCAACATACTGCCCGCTGGCAGGCTACCGATGACGGCCTGATAGCGGTCGGGCGGCAGGGCGGGGCAGCCGCGGCTGTAGCCCAGGTGGCCGGTGCGGCGCACGTACGCATCGGCGGCGTAGTCGGCGGCGTGGAGCACGACGTAGCGGTCGTAGGCGTTGGCGTTCTGGCCCCAGTCGAGGCCCTCGATGCGGCGGGAGTAGCCGTGGAGGCCGTCGTAGGTGCCGGCCGTGCGGTAGAAGCCCAGGCTGGTGCAGGCTGAGGCTTCGCGGTTGGAAAAGCGGCTGGCGCGCAGGTGACCCGAGCCCCGGCCGTGGGCCACGCGGCTGCGGTGCAGCACCTGGGCGGTTTGCAAATCGAGCACCCAGAGGCGTTCGGTGGTGTTGGGCAGGTCCATGTCGGCCACGGCCACGATGCCAGCCCGTTCGATGCGGCCGGTGGGGTGCAGCGTGAGGTAGCCCACGCAGGCTTGCTCCAGCACTTCGGGGCGCAGCTCGGCGGCGGCGGGCCCCAGGGCGGCGTGGAGCCGGCGAATGACCCGGCGCAACGTGTCGGGCACCGTTGCCACGGCGGGCACGGGCGTGGGACGCAGGGAGTCGGGCAGCGCGGCGGGCGCGAGGGTCGCTACGGTCGTTATCTGGGCAGCTTGAGAAGCTGGCGCAGCCCGGTTTATTGGCCCGGCTTCGCGCTGGCAGGCGGGCAGCACGGCGGCCAACAACGGCAGCAGCAAGAAGAAACAGCGGGGCTTGAGCATGGCGACAGCCGCAAAAATACACCCTTTGCGAGCTGTTGTTGCGGGTCTCTGGCACAAGTCAGCGGGGCAACGCTTCCCGTCAGGCCTTGAAGCTGTTTAGAAAATCATCGATGACAAAGCTGGCGCGCTTTAAAAACGCGCGCCAGCCGAATCCTCAAAAAAACACGCTGAAATTCAGCTTCGCGTAAAACGGCGTGCCGGGCGTAAAGTGCAGCTCGTCCACGCCTTCCGGCGTTTCGCGCCGGGGCGCGAGCAGGCGGGTTTGGGTGGCAAACTGGGCCTGGTTCCAGCGCACGTTGAGCAGGTTTTCGGCGGTGGCCCCCACCTGGAAGCGGGCCGTGGTGTAGCTCAGCACGGCATCAAAAAGGAAGTAGCCGCGGGCCGTGATGCTGCCGTCGTCGTTGGCGGGGCGCGAGTCGATGTGGCGGTAGCGCAGGCTGCCGCTCAGGCCCTTGGGGGCTTTGTAGGTGAGGCCGCCGATGGTGGTGAAGGTGGGGGCCAGCGGAATGTAGTTGGCCCCGGCGGGCGCGTCGAGCTGGCGGCCGTGGTTGTAGTTGAGGTCGGTGTCGAGAAACAGGCGGCGGCTGAGCTGGTAGCGGGCGGCCACATCGAGGCCGTAGCGCTGGGTGGGGCCGGTATTTTCCACGTTGCCGTCGTCGCCGATGTACACCAGCTCGTCCTGCAGGTGCAGGCTCCAGAGGGCGGCGTTCACCACCAGGTTCGACACGGGCTTGAAGGTGCTGCCCACCTCGTAGCCAAAGGCGCGGGGCAGCACGTTGGCGTTGGCCCCCCGAATCACGCCCCGCGCGTCGTTGGAGTGAAACCCGAAGCCCGAGCGGGCAAAAAGCTGCACGGCGGGCGCAAGCTGGTAGTACAAATTCAGCTTCGGCGACACAATCGAGCGCGTCAGGCGGCCCCGCAGCGGCTCCAGGGCACCCGTCGCTTCG